>JAKJCH010000140.1 GCA_022706565.1 Bacillota bacterium
ACTACATTTGTCATCTTTACGTCGTGAAAATGTAAGGCCAGAAACTTGTCAGGCCTGCCGGTTGCCTCCGCAATCATTGACGGTATCAAGGTCGAGGTGTTCGTGGTGAATATCGTACGTTCCGGACAGAGCTTGTGGAACTGCGAGAACACCTTCACCTTGAGATCCAGCTTTTCCGGAACCGATTCGTTGATGATGTCAGTATCTTTAGCTGCGAATTCGGGGTCGGTCGTCATCGATATGCGTTTCATGGCTGCATCTGCCTGATCCTGCGTACATTTTGCCGACAGTATAAACCAGTCAAAAAGCCGTTTAATCCTCTCCATTGCTTTTTTAAGGGAGTCTTCATTAATGTCATAGATAACAACATCATAGCCTGCGAGCGAACACGGAACGCTGATCTGCTGCCCCATTGTACCCGCACCAAGCAGCAATACCTTTCTTACGTCATCAATATTCATACCCGTCCTCCTTGTTATGTTTTTAGAGATCCGACATTTCAATGACCCTCAGTGAGGTCGCTTCCAGTTCCTTGATTGGAACCATGAGCATTTCAAATCTTTGATCCCTGGTCTGTCCGTGGTAGAACCTGTAGTATATCTGCTGGGCGATGACTGCCAGTCTGAATAGGCCGAAACAGTAATAAAAATCGAAGTTGTTTATTTTTACACCCATCAGTTCACCATAGAGTGCAAACTGTTCCTTCCTGGTGAGCATGCCCTCAAGATTAGTGGGCATCTGGCGGATGGCCTGCATAGAAGGCGGGTCATCCTTCTCCACCCAGTATCCCAACGAAGAGCCCAGATCCATTAAAGGGTCACCCAGGGTCGCCATTTCCCAGTCGAGAATGCCGATGATTTCAGTGGGGTTGGAGGGGTCGAGGACGGCGTTGTCAAATTTAAAATCATTATGTATAATCCCCACGATCCCTGACTCGCCAGGCATCTTATCGTGCAGCCACTGCATTACCTTTTCAAAGTTCGGGGCATCCGGTGTCCTGGCATCTCGGTAACGGCCGCTCCAGCCCTCGACTTGGCGCTTCACATAGCCCTCGGGCTTGCCGAAATCCGCCAGCCCCGCCTTGACGTAATCCACCGAATGCAGCTGGTACTGTACCTTGATCAGGTTCTCACTTAAGGTGCGGGCGCCCTGCGCATTCAGTTCCATTCCCGGCGGCAGATCCCGGCGCAGAATAATGCCCGGTATGCGTTCCATCACGTAAAAGGGGCATCCCAGCACTGCTTCATCCTCAGTATAGACCAGCGGTTGCGGACAATAAGGGAACAAGGGCTTTAATGCACTGAGTATTTTATACTCGCGCCCCATGTCGTGGGCGGTCTTGGCCTTCTTGCCAAATGGTGGCCGGCGCAATACCATTTCCCGATCCCCAACCTTTACGGAATAGGTCAGGTTGGAGAACCCGCTGGGAAACTGCTTGATCTCAATCTCACCTTCCAGGCCAGGGATACTGGTTTTCAAAAATTCCAGTACCTTTTGCGCATCAAGTTCCTCGCCGTTTCTTATGGATGTAGCGCGATCAATCAAATCACCCATATCACACCTCCATAGATTATTTGATCAGCAGAATAGATTCTGCTACATGGATTACAAAATCTGCGTATTCGTCCACCGACACTTTCCTGTTTTTGTATTTCCATCTTTTCAGGTACCAGTCCTGAAGCATCGCCTTAATTACAGACGCAACCAGGATCACGTTTTCATCCCGGAAAACTTTTTCGGTAACGCCTTCATCGATGATATCAATAAATATCTTCTCAGTCTGAAGTTCGCTCTCTATGGCTCGCTTCTGCTCATCCTTGGGCAGGTTTCGGGCCTCGATGTAGGTGAAGTAGAACCAGGTGCGCATGGCCTCGCTCAGGTATATGTGCGACTTTATAGCCAACCCCAGCTTCTCAACGGGATCGTTGCCTTTGGTGATCTGCTCGGTAAGCACCTGGTAGACGATCTCTCTGCCTTGAGACTGTATTAGAACCAGCAGTTCCTCTTTGTTGGTAAAATAGGAGTATAGCGCACCGCGGCTCAGGCCTGATTCAGCAGAAAGATCCCGGATGCTCATAGCCTGAAAGCTCTTTTTACTGCAGATAGCAAGCGTGGCATCGATGATCCGTATCAGGTTGTCGATTACCTTCTTCTCCTTCTTAACCTTGATGGAGTCGCGGTTGCGCTCCAATATCTGGCCGGATATTTCTTCCTTGGAGAGATTAACTAATTTCTTGAACTCGTTGTAGGTCATTAACTGCTACCATCCTCTAATTTTTGGGCTCGTATTCTTTGAGTATCCTCTTGGCAACGTTCATCCGATGTACTTCATCTGCACCATCATATATCCTGGCCGCGCGTTCATGCCTGAAGAAGAAAGCAAGTATCGTATCATCGGTCATACCCAGGCCGCCGTGAACCTGTAGAGCCCTGTCAATAACATTCTGAAGTACGTTGGCCACGTAGAACTTGATTAACGATATATCAACCCGGGCAGCTTTTTGTCCTAGATTGTCTATTCTCCACGCCGTGTGTAGAGTCATAAGCTTGGCTGCCTGTATCTCTGCTGCCGAGTCCGCAACCATTGCCTGTATGATCTGTTTCGTGGCCAGGGTCTTGCCGTCAGGAGTAATCATTCGCTGGTTCACCCGGCGGCACATTAGCTCAAATGCCCGGTTGCAAACGCCGATCCACCTCATGCAGTGGTGAATGCGTCCCGGCCCCAGTCGTTCCTGGGCAATAGCAAACCCCTGTCCTTCAGGTCCCAATAAATTGCTCTGGGGAACCCGGCAGGACTGGAACAGTACCTCGCCGTGGCTGAAATAGCCGCTTCCCGCATGTCCCATTACCGGGATATTCCTCACCAGGTTAAAGCCCGGGTTATCAGTGGGAACGATAATCATGCTGGCCCGCAGGTGCGGCGGGGCCTCCGGATTGGTTACTGCCATGCATATCGTGAAATCAGCGCCATCGGCAGCTGTGGTATACCACTTTTGGCCGTTGATGATGTAATCATCACCGTCCTTTACCGCGGTGGTGTCCATCATGACCGGGTTAGAGCCGGGCAATTCAACTTCGGTCATAGAAAAGCAGCTGCGAATCCTGCCCTCCACCAACGGCCGCAGATATTTTTCCTTTTGTTCCTCGGTACCGTATTTGTGAAGGATCTCCATGTTACCCGCATCGGGCGCCTGGCAGTTGAACACGTAATGCCCCAGCGGACTCCTGCCTAAGGCTTCGGATACCAGGCCATGCTCAACCAGGTTAAGCCCCATGCCTCCGTATTCCTTATCCTGATTAGGCGCCCAGAGCTCCATCTGTTTGACCATCCTGCGTTTCTCTTCGAGCACCGGTTCCAGCAGCTTGCCGTCCTTGGTCAGAAAATCGTGTTCCAGAGGAATCAGCTCTTTATCTACGAACTCATTGATCATCCCGGTAATGGTTCTCATCCTGTCCGATATTGCAAAATCCATAAGCTCCTCCTTATCTGTAAGTAATAAGTTTGCCTGCTTTATAACTTTCAAGGTGCGGGTAGCTGTTAAATGTATGCAGAATGAGGCCGGCGCTCCCGAACTTGAATTTTGTGATCGATGTATTAACCAGTCCCCAGCCCATGCGCATTGATTCATATGGAGACATGCCAGTGGCGAGATGCACAGCAGCCGATATCACCCCCCCGGAAGAGAAAATCAAGATCCTGCTGCTCTTATCATTTTCAGTGGTGATTTGTTTTAGAGCAGCCTCGACCCGTTCAGTAAACTGGTTCCAGCCCTCGATCCCACCCGGGCCTGCATCACCCGTAAGCCACCTGTTAACAGCCCGGTCAAAAAGGAGCTGGAACGATCGCTTGTCCGTGTATGCTTTTTCAATATGCGGGTGAAGAGAGCTGTCCTCCTCAGCCAGAAGCGGAAAATAATGACGTATTATCGAGTCAAACTGATATTCATTAAGCCCCTTAACCTTCGTAAGAGGCGGGGCCGCAGCAGTGTTGGCCTGCAAATGTTCCAGAACGATGGCCGCTGTATCTACCTGACGGTTCAATGTCCCGGAGTAGGCCCTGACAAATGACAGGCCGGTATGGAATAAATACTGTGCTGCCAGCAGGGACTGCTTTTTGCCAAGATCAGAAAGGATATCGTAATCTCCCTGGCCGAAAGAGGCCTGCCCATGACGGATGAAAATTAATTCACTCATATAACATCTCCTATGAATTCAGAATAGTAACATTTGGTAAAAAAGTCAAGAGAAAAAAGACGAACGTCCGGTTTTTTTATTGACTTTTTTCTGGGTTGGGAATATTATTTTTATTAACAAATCATAGGGCTGAAAATTGATATTGAATAGAATTAACAAAATTTTTTTTGACGAAAACTTGCACGTTACCATGGCATAATACCAGATTGGCGTACAGGATAAACAGAGGACGAATATGAAAATACTGGTATGTATAAAACAGGTGCCTGACCAGGAATCAAGGCCCATGGTCAATCAGGCCAAGGCATGGGCCGGATATGCTGAGAATGCGTCCTATCGGATCAACCGTTATGATGAACATGCTGTAGAAGAAGCCTTGCGCATACGGGAAATGATTTCCCCAAAAACCGAGGTAGACATCGTGGCGCTCGGTCCTGAGCGAGTCAAATCGGCGATCAAGCGGTGCATAGAGATGGGGGCGGATCGGGGATTTCACCTTTATTATGACCGCGATGATTACCTCAGCCCCTCAATCAAATCGCGTCTTATTGCTGAATTCTGCAAGAAGGCGGAATATGATCTGATCCTGACCGGAGTTATGTCAGAAGATA
>JAKJCH010000141.1 GCA_022706565.1 Bacillota bacterium
GAAATGCCGCAACTGCGGTCGGAAGATTCCCGGAGACGAAGTTAAATATTGGCACCGGGGATGGATGTGTAATGAGTGTGCAGGCTCTGTGCTTGACGCTTCGCTTAAGCCCGACGAGGCAGAGCCGCCTGACGCATCGCCAGACGAGTTTAACGCAGGAGAGGTAAGCCATGTTATGCCCGATGCCCAAACGCCTGTCAGTGAGCCAGCAGGGAGCCAATACGAACCCGAGGACAACGATTATCAGGATGAGATTGAGCAAGTGATAACGGCGGCGGCCAACCGGGCCTTTGAGCGCAAGTGCTTTGTGATTGAAGTGATCACCAACATCATAGAGCTTGCTGAGGTGCGCCGGACACCGGCCGAACTGACCGTGGAACTGATCGATGCGGTCCTGGTGGTGGCGTGATGAGCGAGATAGCCAAAACGTGCGGAACGTGTTCGAAATGGGATTGCGGGGAGCTGGCCAAGGTCGGTTCCCTCACCTACCGGAGCAAGATCCCCGAGTGCAAGTTGTTGGGCAAGCAAACCAATGCCGCTGAAAGCTGCTGGGGATGGAAAGAGGCGGACCCGTGGGATTTGGTGCTGCGGAAAAGGGCGGGCTACATAGATGGTGATTATGACCAGGGGGCTATTTAGCCCCCTGGGCTTTAACGTAATCCTCAAGCAGCTTGTTTATAAGCGAGTTGACGGAGCGGTGATCGGCAGCCGCCGAAGATTTTACCTTATCGTGTAAGGCTTTATCAATAATAATCGTGGTGCTTATTTTAGACACAGGTGACACCCCCTTAATTAATAGTATATATGTACGTTGTTTGGCTGTCAAATATGGTTAAATAGCACTTGACATATAGCTACAAGTTAGCTAAGATTGTGACACGAAGAACAAATATTCGGGGTGAGAAGACAGAAGTAAATCTAAATTGAGGGATGCTTTATGCCGAACAGAATCTTAAAGGAATCTATCTGCACCAGCGACAACTTAAATAACCTAACGCCTCAAGAGGAAATATTCTTTTACCGCATCATGGTCAATTGTGATGATTACGGCATAACCGACGCACGCTCAAAAATACTAAAGGCCAAATGCTTTCCTCTTAAAGAGGTAAAAGACAGTGATATTGAAAAATGGTTAATGGCATTAATTAACGCAGATTTAGTAATGGTTTATGAAGTATCGGGCAAACGGTATCTAAAAATGACCACCTGGGAGAACCACCAGCAAATCAGAGCAAAGCGCAGTAAATATCCAACACCTGATAACCATTGCAATCATTTGATAGCAGACGATATCAAATGTCCCCGTAATCCAATCCAATCCGAATCCAATCCGAATCCGAACTCGTCACGTGACAATCACGTGACCGTCACGCAGCAGAAGGAGAATAAGAAATATATATATACGGCATTTGAGGAATTTTGGACGGCATATCCCAAAAAGGTAGCCAAGCAGGATGCAACCAAAGCATGGGAAAAGATTGGGCCAGATGCGGAGTTAACTAAAACGATAATGCAGGGACTGGGCAAGGTCAAGCAATCTCGACAGTGGACAGAAGGTTTTATTCCTAATGCGTCCACCTGGTTGAACGGCAGACGATGGGAGGATGATTATACATTAACCCTTGTAAAATCCGAATCGAGCGAATGGGAACCCGGGGAGAAAGAGCGGCTCATGGATGAGATTGCCAGGGCCAAGAAAGGGATGGGGCTGCAATGACACCTTTAGATGTGGCTTACAAGATATTCGGTGGCCGGTTCAGCATCAAGGGCAGCGAGATCATCCCTATCCATTGCCCGTTTTGCGAGGGCGGCTCCCACCATGATAAATACACCTTCGCCATCAATATCGACACCGGAGCCTATAACTGCAAGCGCGGCCATTGCGGCCAGCAGGGGAGCATCAAACAGCTTAAAGAGCATTTTCGCATAGACGATGATACCAAGAATTACGAGTTCAAAAAGGCGCCGGCCAAGATCTATAAAAAGCCGACCACCCAAAGCTTGCCGGCCACGACTGAAATCGAAAAATACTTAATGTCCCGCAAGTTCAGCAAGTCCACCTGGGAGCGGCGCAAGATAGGCCAGAGCAATAACCGGATTGTGTTCCCCTACTACGAGAACGGCGAACTGGTGGCGGTCAAGTTCCGGGGTAAAGACGATAACGGCAAGTGGAAGAAATTTAGCATGGAGCCAGGCGGGAAACTGGTTTTTTGGGGCATGGATGACTGCGACTTCGATATGCCGCTGGTTATCACCGAGGGCGAAATGGACGCTTTAAGCCTGGATGAGTGCGGCATCCCCAACGTGGTCAGCCTGCCCAACGGGGCGGAAAGCCTGGGATGCGTGGATCTGTGCTGGGATTGGCTGCAGAAGTTTTCGCGGTATTACATCTGGACCGATTCGGACGAACCGGGCATTAAGTGTCGGGACGAATTGATAAAACGCCTGGGGGTACCCCGCTGCCAGATTGTATTCACAAACCGCAAGGACGCCAACGAGGTTTTATATTATGACGGACCCGAAGCGGTGGCCGAGTGTATCAGTAGCGCTCAGTACATACCCATGGACGGCCTATACAGCCTGGCCGACCTGCCGGAATATGACCCGGAATCTGATGTGGTTGTCAAAAGCAGCATGACCAATTTGCACTACCGCATGGGGGAAATAAGCGTCTGGACCGGCATAAACTCCAGCGGCAAAAGCACTATGTTGAGCCAGGAATTGCTGTCATCCATCAACCAGGGGTTTAAGGTGTGCGCTTATTCCGGGGAATTAGCCGACCGTTTGTTTCGTTACTGGGTGGATCGGCAGGCTGCCGGGCCGGAAGGAATAAAGGCGTTGCACAAGGATGGACGGATCGTTTATCGCGTTAAGGCAGAGGCGCTAAACCAGATCCGCAATTGGTATGCAGACAAGTTTTACTTGTACAACTCGCAGGAGATAGTGACCCAGGACAAGTTGTTCGAAGTATGGGAGTATGCCCGGCAGCGGTACGGATGTACGGTTTTCAGCGTGGATAATCTAATGGCCTTAGGGTTGGGATCCGGTGGGGAAAGGGATTTTCTCCGTAAGCAAGCGGAATTTGTCGGTTTATGCAAAAAGTTCGCGGCCAAATGGGATGTGCATATCCATATCGTGGCACATCCCCGTAAGCCCTCAAAGGGGCAGGACATAGACAAGATGGATGTAGCAGGACTGGCCGAAATAACCAACTGGGCTGATAACGTATATAAGGCCAAGCGATACAACAAAAAAGAGATGGAGATAATCGGGCAAGACCCAACTATGTCCGGGGCTAGCGGGTCCATAGAGGTGCAAAAGGGCAGGTTCGAGGGGCGGCAAGACGATGTGACGATGCTATGTTACGAGCAGTCCAGCATGAGGTTCTACCCGCTTGGGGAGGATCCGCATTGGTCGCTGGGTTGGGCCAATCTCAAGAATGACGATTTATGGGGAGATATAAGTACGGAGGAACGGGGCTATGAATAACTACATGATCGCTACAAACCCATATTCGGCATTGGTGCGGATATATAGGCGGCACGGCGTTGATTACGGACTGGTGCATTTGGAGAAGGTGTTCCTGGTCCTGTGGAAATATCGAAGGGAGGCGATCAGATGATCCTGGCAATTACCATCCCAGGGGAACCTGTTGCTAAGGCTAGGCCACGGATGACCCGGCAGGGCAGGACGTATACGCCCCAAAAGACAGTCAATTACGAGACCTTAATCCAAGAGTGCTTCGCCATTGCGTACCCTGACCATCAGCCAATAACCGGGCCGCTGGGGCTCAAGATTGACGCACATTTCACAATCCCTGCCAGCTGGAGCCAGAAAAAGCAGATGGCGGCACAGAACTACCAGATAATGCCGACCAAGCGGCCCGACGTCGACAACGTGATTAAGTCCGTGGCAGACAGCCTCAACGGGATCGCCTGGCGAGATGATAGCCAGATCGTGACGGTGATCGCCAGCAAGTGGTACTCGGATAGACCCAGGGTGGAGATTGAAATTACAGAGTTTGGAGAGTTGTAAATATGGATATTAAACTACCGGACCTGACCATCCAGCCCGGCTGGACGGCGGAGTCACAAATCGTCAAGTGCCAGGAGGAGTTGGACGAGATCAGGGAGGCCGTGGTCAACCATGATGATGTAAACGCCATCCGGGAGACATTGGACCTGATCCAGACCGGGCACACACTGCTCAAGATAATAGACAACAGTTATGACGGCAAGATCAATATGACCAGATTTTTACTGGAGCATCGCAATAAGCTGATTCGTAAGGGATACATGGAGGTGGACGCATGACCTGGTACTGGTGGATTATCACCGTCTGGCTGAGCATATCGTTTGGGTTCGTGCTGGGCGCGACGTGGTGCGCGTATTTTAGGGGACTGAAGGAGGGCGAGTAGATGATCGAAAAGGTGGACGGAGAATATCGGCTGGTTTGCGATGTATGCGATGAACTATCCGAGGATGGCTTTGAGGAGTTTATCCATGCGGTCGAAGAAAAGGGGCCGTTAGGCTGGAAATCTATTAAAGACAAGGCAAGGGGCTGGATGGACGTATGCCCGGAGTGCCAGAAGGAGGGCGAGAGATGAGGGATTTAGCCGACTACAGACGGGGAAAGGACTAAGACGAATGATTGAACTAAACAAGATTTACAACGAGGATTGCTTAGAGGGGATGAAACGCATACAAGATGGCTTTGTAGATTTAACCGTTACATCACCCCCATACGACAATCTGCGGTCATATAACGGCAACATATCCCAATGGAGTT
>JAKJCH010000142.1:0-4501 GCA_022706565.1 Bacillota bacterium
CGCACCAGCCCCGGGCGGTGGTTATGCTCTCGACTTGGAGGGATACCGCAAATTTGCCGATCCTCTTTATCTGGAGGTATTATGGCGCTCGATTGTGATTGCCCTCAAATCCACCCTGCTGTGCCTGCTGGTGGGCTATCCGCTGGCCTTGATCCTGTCCCGGATTGAGCCCCGTTATCAGAAGATACTGGTAATGTTGATAATACTGCCAATGTGGATGAATTTCCTATTGCGCACCTATGCCTGGATCCCCATCCTGGGCCGCAACGGCCTGATAAACTCACTCTTGGGTTCACTGGGGGTGGCTCCGCTCAATCTATTATTCAACGAGAACGCCGTTCTACTGGGTATGGTGTATAATTTTCTGCCCTTTATGGTTTTGCCCATCTATACCGTATTAATGAAGATCGACCGACAGCTGATCGAGGCCGCCGAGGACCTGGGTGCTGACCGCCTGGTAATCTTTCGGCGCATAGTATTTCCGCTTTCCGTCCCCGGGCTGATTTCGGGCATCATGATGGTGTTCATGCCGGCAGTCAGTACCTTTGTTATTTCGGATCTGCTGGGCGGTTCCCAAATAACCCTGATCGGCAACCTGATCAAGGACCAATTCCAGACGGTATATGACTGGAATTTCGGTTCAGCCATATCAATTATCTTGATGGTCATGATCCTCCTTTCCATGAGCATCCTTAACCGCTATGACGAGCGCGAAGGGGGGACGAGCATGTGGTGAGCAAGCAGATCAAGCGCTTATATGTGTTCCTGGTGCTGCTGTTTCTCTATGCACCGATACTGGTCCTGATCGTATTCTCTTTCAACGCTTCCAAGTCCACCGCCAATTGGGCCGGTTTCTCGCTGCAATGGTACGTGGAGCTGTTCCACGACCGGCAGATAATGAAAGCCCTTTACTATACCCTGAGCGTGGCCTTGATCGCCTCGGCCGTGGCTACGGTGATAGGCACCTTTGCCGCCTACGGAATCACCAATATGCGGGCCTGGCCCAAACGGGCCGTGTTGGCGTTGAACAACATCCCCATCCTGAATCCGGACATAGTCACCGGTATCGCCCTGCTGGCCATGTTTACCTTCATCAATATGCCGCTGGGATTCATGACGATGCTGCTGGCCCATATTACTTTTGCCATCCCCTTTGTTATCTTGTCGGTTTTGCCCAAGTTCAGGCAGCTGCCCCAGGATATACTGGAGGCAGCCATGGATCTGGGGGCGACGCCCGGATACGCGTTCTTCAAGGTGATTCTGCCCGAGATCATGCCAGGCATAGTGACCGGGTTCCTGATTGCCTTCACCTTGTCAGTGGATGATTTTGTGATAAGCTTCTTTACTACCGGCGGCGGGGTTACCAACCTCTCCATTGAGATCTACTCCATGGCCAGACGGGGTATCAAACCGACCATCAATGCTCTGTCCACATTGATGTTTGTATCGGTCCTGACCATGATGCTGATAATTAATCTGCGTATGAATAAGGATTCCACCCGCAAAGGGGAAAGCGAGACGCCATATCTGCCGGCTCCAGGTGCGGGGAGCGGCTAGTCCGATCTAAGGGACGAGTCGAGGGCTGAAAAGGGCTGATATAAGGTATGCATATATGTATTCTGGCTTCCACGCTGCCGCTTAACGTACGCCTGTATTTTATGCCTGCCTTGGAGGGGTTCTATGCATTATCAGTGCTATCGGAAGGCTGCCACAGTCGAATTCTGTTGCCGTGACAGCGGTGGTCCCCTTTATCAGTTGGCCACCTGGATTGACGCCCAAACTGGATTGATATTATGTTAAAATCAATCCGCGAGGGCTGAAACGAAATAACTAGAAGGGATGGAGATGGATTGAAAAAGACGATATTGATGGTACTTATCTTGGTTTTATCACTGGGTACCATGGCTGGGTGCGGAAGTACTCCAACGACTGAACAACCCAAGGCGAAAGCGAAGCTATATGTTTACAACTGGGGCGACTATATAGACCAGACTATCTTAGCCGACTTCGAAGCTGAATACGGAGTCGAGGTTGTTTACGATGAATATGCCACCAACGAGGATATGTACGTCAAGATCAAGCAGGGCGGCACCAAGTATGATATAGCGATCCCGTCCGAGTATATGATCGAAAAGATGATCAAAGAAGATATGTTGGAACCCATCGATCTGGCCAAAATAAGCAATTTCAGCAAGATCAATGATCGTTTTAAGAACCTGCCTTCGGATCCGGGCAACAAATACTCGGTGCCATACATGTGGGGAACCATGGGGATTATATACAACACCAGCATGATCGATGAGGAGATAAGCAGTTGGGATGCCCTTTGGAATCCCAAATATGCCAAGCAGATTCTGATGATCGACAGCCAGCGCGAGTCTCTGGCGGTAGCACTCAAGAAGAGTGGTTACTCCATGAACTCCACCGACCCCGCTGAGCTGGAGGCGGCCAAACAGGCCCTGCTGCAGCAGAAACCGCTGGTGCTGGCTTATGCCGGCGACAATTATAAAGATATGATGATCGGCGAAGAAGCGGCCATGGCGGTAGCCTGGTCAGGTGATGCCGTGTTCATGGCTGAAGAAAACGAGAATCTGACCTATGTAGTGCCGGAAGAAGGCAGCAACCTGTGGTTTGACAGCATGGTCATCCCCAAGGGAGCCAGGAACGTGGAGTTGGCCCACAAGTTTATTGATTTTATGACCCGGCCCGAAATTGGCAAGCGCAACGTGGAATACATTGGCTATTCCACTCCCAATGTGGAGACTCTGGCCCTGCTGGATCCTGAAATGTCAGGGGACCCAGCCGCTTACCCGAGTGATGAGATCCTGGCCAAGTGCGAGGTGTTCGTGGATCCCGGCCCGGCTATCGAGATGTATAATCGTATCTGGACGGAGGTTAAGTCGGCCAAATAGTTGATACAAAAGGTCCTCCGCCCTGGGAAGAACTGTTCCAGGGCGGTTTTTTGTCTGTACTTATTTAAAAAGTTTTTTACCAGTGGCAAGCGGGGTCAGAGGGATGGTTTTTCGGCACCCTGGTGCGCAGCGCCGGCGTTTCGAAAGAACTGTGCCACTTACACTAGGAAAAGGCGACTGGTGTCGAAGTTATACCAATCCGGCTGGTAATCGGTATAATAACTGAAGATGGTATTCAGGCAGGGTAGGACATAGCCGGAGATTGTCGCTGCAGACGGCTGCAACCGGGCAACCCTGCCGGCCGCAAATATGAGTATTAGGCAATGGGGGATTTAGGAGTGGGAATCAAGCAGGTTCGCCAATATTTTCAGAGATATGGCCGGGACAACGATATTATGGAATTCGATATCTCCAGCGCAACCGTTGAACTGGCCTCCCAAGCGTTGAACATCGAGCCAGCGCTGATAGCCAAAACGCTGTCATTCAGCAGCAATGGCGGCGCTATGCTGGTGGTGACAGCCGGGGACGCCAAGGTGGACAACGGCAAATTCAAGTCGGTATTTGGATTCAAGGCCCGGATGCTGAAACCCGACGAAGTGATGGAATATACCGGACATCCGGTGGGCGGGGTATGCCCATTTGGATTGGCAAGGGACTTGCCGGTGTACCTGGATGTGTCGCTGCAAAGATTCGAATTCGTCTATCCGGCCTGCGGGAGCGGTAATTCGGCGATAAAACTAACCTTGCCGGAACTGGAGACTTATTCCTCCAGCCGGGGCTGGATCGATGTCTGCAAAAATTGGCAGGAGCCGCAGCAGGCCTGCGGATAAAGAAACGACCGCGTCGGTTGACTTAATCTTAAAGATAATACAATTGAATACAACAAAAATAGATACCAGTGTTGTATTATAAAAAGGCTGGTAGAAAAATGCCTTAATTAAATCTTTTTTTGAGGGAGTAATAGCTTTGAGTGGATTCTTCGGGGTGGTTTCTAAAGAAGACTGTGTTATGGATGTGTTTTTCGGGACGGATTACCATTCGCACCTGGGCACCAGTCGGGGCGGGATGGCCATCTGGACCGGCAGCGGATTCAACAGCTCCATCCACAACATCGAGAACACCCAGTTCAGAACCAAGTTCCAGGCTGATATGGCGTCCATGAAGGGCAATATGGGTATAGGCTGTATCAGTGATACCGAACCGCAGCCCTTGACGGTGCGTTCCCATCTGGGTCAATATGCCATATGCACTGTGGGCAGGATCAATAATCTGGCCCAGTTGACCGACCAGGCTTTCAATATCCGCAATATGCACTTCCTGGAGACCAGCAAAGGGGACATCAATCCCACCGAACTGGTATCGGTAATCATTGACCAGGAAGAGTCTTTTGAGGACGGGTTGCTCAGAGCCCAGGAGTTGATCGAGGGCTCTTGTTCGATCCTGCTGCTCACCCCGCGGGGGATTTATGCATCCCGGGACAAATATGGGCGAACCCCGATCGTGGTGGGGGAGAAAGAGGGTGCCTTATGCGCATCCTTCGAATCATGTACCTTCACCAACCTTGGATATGTTTTTCGGTACGAACTGGG
>JAKJCH010000142.1:4511-4752 GCA_022706565.1 Bacillota bacterium
CCCCAGAGGGTATCCAGCCAGTATCCCCGCCCCGGGATGAAATGAAGATATGCGCCTTTCTTTGGGTTTACTATGGGTACCCCTCTTCCACCTATGAAGGCCTTAACGTGGAATATATGCGCTATCGCAATGGGGCCCTGATGGCCCGGAATGATGACGTGGAGATTGATCTGGTGGCCGGCATTCCCGATTCGGGGGTGGGACATGCCATCGGCTACTCCAACGAATCCAAAGTGCCTTA
>JAKJCH010000143.1 GCA_022706565.1 Bacillota bacterium
CGGTCTTGGCCTTTTATGTCCATAATTATTCGGCCTTCATGCATCATGATAGTCCGGCTGCCATATTCCAAGGCGTCCTTCATATTGTGGGTCACCATTAAAGTGCACAAATGTTGTTTCTCGACCAACTCCCGGGTAAGGAACAGAACTTGCCGGGCCATACCTGGATCCAGCGAAGCGGTATGTTCGTCCAACAGCAACAGCTGAGGCTCAACCATGGTTGCCATCAGCAGGGTCAGGGCCTGGCGCTGTCCGCCCGAAAGGGTACCTACCTTTTGCTTCATCCGATCTTCAAGCCCCAGGTCGAGAAGGGTCAATCGTTCTCTGAATAACTGCATATCAGTTTTGGTAATACCCCTCCGCAACCCTTGGGGTTTGCCTTTGGCATAGGCTATAGCCAGGTTCTCCTCAATCGTCATATCAAAAGCGGTGCCCTGCAGCGGATCCTGGAATACCCGTCCGATATAGCGAGAACGTTTGTATTCCGGCCAGAAGGTCATATCCGCCCCGCCGATTTCGATTCGGCCGGCATCTAATTCATACACCCCGGCAATGCAGTTCAGCAGAGTAGATTTGCCGGCTCCGTTGCCGCCGATTATGGTTACAAACTCGCCCGCGTCAAGGGATAGGCTAATATTGTCGATGGCCAGCTTTTCGGTGGTTGTTCCCGGATCAAATATCTTGGTGATAGATTCGATTTTGACCATTCTATTTACCTCCCTGGCCGAAACCTTGTGCTGTCATTTTCCGTTTATAATATCCGGCCTTTTTTCTAATTACCGGCATAGCCAGGGCAAGGGCTACCAATGTTGCCGATACCAGTTTCAGGTCCGTAGCCGGCATGCCCATTTCCAGGGCTACCGCGATAATCATACGATACAGCATTGCTCCCAGGGTCACCGCAACCAGACGCCGCATCAGGGATCTGGTGCCGAACACAACCTCACCGATAATAACTGAGGCCAAGCCGATAACCACCATACCTATACCCATACCGATATCGGTAAAGGATTGATACTGAGCCAGCAGCGCGCCAGCCAGAGCTACCAGTGCATTGGAAAGCGCCATGCCAACCAAAATGGTGGTATCGGTATTGACCCCCAATGCGCGAACCATCTGAGCATTGTCGCCGGTAGCGCGCAGGGCAAAGCCGAATTTCGTCTTCAAGAAAAGAAACAAGAGCAATAATAGGATTATCAGGATGGCCAGCGGTATCAACAACTGGGCATATTCTTCCAGGGGGGTGCCATCCAATAGGCTGAAAACAGTTGTCTTGTTGATCAAGGGGATATTGGCTCTGGTACCCATTATCTTTAAATTGACAGAATAAAGGCCGAGCATAACCAGGATTCCTGCCAATAACGGCTGGATCTCCAGCTTGGTGTGCATCAGAGCCGTTACACAGCCTGCCAGACCTCCGGCCAGCAAAGCCACAGCCAAGCCCAGTTCGGGATAGCCGCCAACGCAAAAAATAGCCGAGAAGGCAGCCCCGGTAACGAAGCTGCCGTCTACGGTAAGATCCGGAAAATTTAAGGTTCGAAAGGATAGGAAGACTCCCAGGGCCATAATGGCATAGATTATACCCAGTTCAATTGAGCCCTGAAACGCCATAAAACTCATTTAATAGATGGCTCCTTTAAGGTTAATTGCCAAACACCGTGGCTTTCTTTAAGACATCTTCCGGTATAGTGACTCCGATAGCCGCAGCCGTGTCCTTATTGACATAGATTTCCACGTCACTCATGGACATTACCGGGATGTCTCCGGCTTTCTTGCCATTCAGGATTTCTACTGTCATTTTAGCGGTTTCCTGCCCCAGGGTGGTATAGTTGATACCGTAGGTAGCTAGACCGCCGTCCTTCACCATTGAGTCCGCTCCCACATACACCGGCTTTTTCGCCTTGTTGGCGACCTGGGCTACTAATGGCATGGCGGAAGCAACCGTATTATCAATGGGTGAGAATAATGCATCAACCTTGCCCGCTAAAGAACTGGCTACCTGCTGCACCTCGGATGAATTGGTAACCGTTCCTTCCACAACGGTAAGTCCATTTTGGGCTGCATAAGCTTTCAAGTCATTGACAACCGATACCGAATTGGTCTCGCTGGAGGTATACAGGGCGCCGACAGTCTTGATATCGGGAGTAATCAAGCGGGCCAATTCCATAATCTTGGGCGCTGATACGGCGTCAGAAGTGCCGGTGACATTGCCGCCCGGTTTCTCTAAACTGCTTACCAGCCCTGATCCAACCGGATCGGTACATGCTGCAAAAACGATAGGTATCTCTTTAGTCTCACCAACCGCTGCTTGGGCTGATGGGGTTGCTATGGCGATTATCACATCATATTTGTTGGAAACGAACTTCTGACAGATAGTCTTGAGATTGGTCTGATCACCCTGGGCATTCTGATAGTCAATGGTTACCTTGTCACCGTCTTTAAATCCTTGTTTGTCCAACTCCTGAATGAAGGATTCTCTGATGGTGTTAAGGGACGGATGCTCTACGATTTGCACGATCCCTACCTTCAACTTGGCTGACTCGGAGGCCTTCTGCGTTTCGGGCTGTTTGGATGTGGATGTACATCCTACCAACGAGGTCATCAGCAATGATAAGCATACCAGGATAACTAGTGATTTTAAAGATCTTTTCAATTCAATACCCTCCTTCATAATAACTTTTGGTCTTTCTCTGCAGCCTTCATCCCCCGTGATACAGAGAGACAACCAGGTTTCCCGGACAATAGAAAGCACCTGCCCTGAATAAGGACAGGTGCAATAACCTGCGGTGCCACCTTAGTTGATACGCATTTACTGGCGCATCCTCTCTGCCGGAGTGCCATCACACTCCTCGCCCTTTAACGCTGGCTTTGCGTCGAAAGCTACAAGGGTCAAAACCCGTTCACTCCGCCCTCCGAGGCCCATTTATCTACTCCTCACCAATCGGGCTCCCACCTAGCCCCGACTCTCTTTATGGCTGGTGTATAGCTTTACTCCCTCATCATCGGTTTAACCAATTCTAATCCCAAGAAATTTTGATTGTCAAGTGTTTGTCACGGGGACGGGGTTGTTGACAATTTTTCAATATCTCGTTTTTCAATTTTAAATTTTTCGTCTTTTGTTGGTCACCGGACTATATAAATAGGTGGGGGAAATAGGACAGCATGTAAGAAGAAAAAATTTTGGCGATTAGTATGATGGGAACAAAACGGCGGAAGCTCATGCTGCTGAGGCCCGCCCCCAGACAGATGATTTCATCGGGCAGAATTGGAAATACCAACAGAAAAATGAGAATCCACTGCCCATATTTATCGACATACTGATAGTAACGCCGCAGAGCCTTATCATTTCCCTTTCTTTTTCTAATGCTGAGCCCACCCAGCCTGGTGATCGAAAACATGGTGATAATGCCTAATGTGGTGGCCACATAACTGCCGATAAACGCTTTCCATGGACCTAGCACCGCTGACCCGGCCATGATGGTGAAAGGTTCCGGCAATGGCAGCAATATGGGCTGTAGAAAGCAAATCCCCATAAATATCAGCAAGGCATGGTCACTGTTCTGGTCCAGAACCTTCACCAGATCCTGATAATTGAACAAGACCATCAGGTTGGTAACATAGAATATTAATATTATAAGGAAATAAATGGCTGCAAAATAGTAAATGATATAATTCGTGATGTGACTAGCATGACTCTTTTTTTCATTAAAGAACAAGATCTGTAAACCGGCCAGGACGATGGCCACCCCGGCAAGTGTGAATCGATAGTAATTAGACATGCTTCCCAACCAGTAAAATCCGCTGACCGCTGTGATCAGGCACAGCCAGAGCGGCAATATCAGGTGTTTGAAGAGATGAGGAACATTGTCAGTATGCATTTGACTGTTCTTCCTGCTTTTCCAGCGGTTTAAACCAACAATCATGTAACATCTTAAACCTAGGTCCACTGTAATACTAGCATATTCAGCAACTTGATTCCCCGGGATGACCCACTGATATAGTCTTCCCAAATACCAGTAACTTGGATGACGACAACATGAAAGTTGCCAGCTATTATCGTGTAGAATAAAACTATATATTATCTGATCCTAATGCTCTTTAAGAAAGGTAAAACGATTTTGAGTATAATTGGCAAAGCGGTAAAGGGGACTCTCGGGGTTGTAGCGGGCGGTTTAAGCTACGTCATTATCCGAAGCGCCCGCGGCATTCAAAATAAATATGGCGACAACAATCTGGTCCAAACGGTTTCCGACGTGGGCTCCAGTTCAGTCAGGATTACCGCCGACACCCTGAAAACGGCCACTGATATAGTCGATGGAGGATTGGAGGCCGGAGTAGGGCATCTAGTAAAAAACGAAGACCTTAAAACCAGGGGCTTGACGACAGCCCAGAACGCCAGTAAAGATATTACCAACGGGGCGACAAGGCTGAAGCCCGTGAGGAATTCGACGTTGCCAAGGGTTTGGCCAAACATTTGGGCAGGACGGTAGCCATCGGCTTATTGGCTCTGGGCAGAACTGATACGGACAACCTGAGGGATCGGGTTGGAAAAAATAATCCAACTCCCTCATCCAGTGCCAGTACTGATGGAAATGGTGATGATTAGAATTATGTTTACTGTTACAATCCATTGGACAACCATATATACATGCGGTTAGACTTGTAGAGCAGGGTATTTC
>JAKJCH010000144.1:0-4304 GCA_022706565.1 Bacillota bacterium
CCGCCATTATCTACTATTCGCACTCCCGTTTGGTATAGTTTCCCGACCGCCTCCCTACTCAGACCAAAACCTACTTCTTTGGCGATTACCGGGACCGGGCAATCATCAACTATCCGGGCCACATTATCCAGGATCCCTCTGAAATCGCGCTCTCCTTCTTCCATGGCCAATTCCTGAGCCACATTAAGATGAAGTTGCAGGGCATCAGCAGCAATCAGGTCGACCAACCGGCAGGCTTTTCCCGCCTCCAGGTTGGCGCTGCAATTGGCAATGATAATACCGTCCGGGTTCGCTTCCCGGGCTACGGTAAAACTGTCCAGCACGGCTGGATTTTCCATGGCGATGGTCATCGATCCTACCGCCATGGCCAAGCCGAAATGCCTGGCGGTGGCGGCCAGGGTTTTGTTGATATGATAGGCGGATTCGGTCCCACCCGTCATGGCATTAATCAATACCGGATAATCCAGGCTTTTGCCCAAAAAAGTAGTCTGCAGGCTAACCTCCTGCCAGGATAGTTCCGGCACCGCATCAGGCACCAGGATTATGTCCTCGAATCCGTTAGGTAAAGGCCCATCAGGGGTCTTTAATGCCAACTCCAGGTGATCAACCTTGCGTTTGTTTCTTATCTCCAGGCCTCCCTGCTATTTGGGTCGCCAGATGCAAAGCCTCAATATCATTTAGATTAAGGAACATTTCTTCGGCCACCCCAAATTTCTCGATATCACTGCGGGTTATCTCCAAGGCATTGAGCTCATCGAAGATGCGGATCAATTTGACCCGGTTGGTTTCCAAGCAGGAGGTCAGCACCGGCAAACACCGGCGGCTGTATACTGCGGCCAGCGGCTGCAGTTGATTGTCCAGACGAGGTACTACACTGTCATATCCGTCCAATCGGGAGATCATCATCCGTACCAGTTCCATGCTCATGAACGGAACGTCGCAGCCCATGACAAAAGCGCTGTCATGACTGCAGTGATAAAGGCCGGAATGGATACCAGCGACCGGTCCCATATGCGGATATATATCGGTATACACGGGCACCCCAAGGTAGGTGTACAGTTCCGGATCATTACTTATAATAAGTATCTCCTGAAACAGGGATGCAAATTTGTCGAGTATAATGTGGATTACCGGCTGGCCTGATATCTCTGCGAAGGCCTTGTTGAATTTCATCCGGGAACTCTTACCCCCCGCCAAAATCACGCCGCTGGTATTAATCGCCGATTTCCTGATCTCTAACTCCTTGGTCTGCATTGAGGATTCCTCCTCCCGACAAAAAGGCTGCCACCTGGCAGCCTAAAATTTTAACCCTCAGCCACCCGTCCCGGCGGCAGCACATCCACTGCATCCATCCGGGGCTGGCTTACTTACACCAGGCCCGGGTCGGGCAGTGTTGAACGAAGACAATAGTTGGGTAGGATGAGGGGCGCCGCACTCCGGGCAGCGCACTTTATCCTTGTCCGCATTAGGGATCATTATATCGAAACTATGTCCGCATTGGCGGCATTTAAAATCAAATATCGGCACCGGCTCTCCTCCTGATTAAGCTATTCTTGCTCGGCCGAGTCCGTTTCTTCGATTTGGCTGATCACTTCAACCGGTTCGGCTGGTTCCGCTGCTTCAGGTTGGCTGACGCCTTCCGCCTGCTCGGCGGCGGGCTCCGTTTCTTGTTGGTCCAGATACTCTCTTACCTCGGCCTCTTCCAAATCCTGTGCCACCTCGCGAATCGAAAGGCCGATTCGTTTCTCCTGGGGATCGATGCTGAGGATCTTCACCTTAACCGGTTGGTTGACACTAACGACGTCCTGCGGCTTTTCTACCCTCCGATTAGCCAACTGGGAGATGTGGACCAATCCATCCACACCAGGCTGAATCTCCACAAAAGCACCGAACGGAGCTATTCTGACCACAGTCCCGTCTATGACGTCGCCTTCCTGGTATTTTTCCACCACCATTTCCCAAGGACTCTTCAGAAGTTTCTTTCGGCTGAGCGAGACTCTCTGCTTTTCTCGGTCCAGAGCCATGATATATACATCGATTTCTTCGCCCTCTTTTACCACATCGGCAGGGTGGCTTATCCGTACATGATCCATTTCCGACACATGCAGCAGTCCCTCAAATCCACCCAAATCGACAAAGACCCCGTAATCAACAATACGCTTGATCCGGCCTTTTACCGTCTGTCCTTCCTCGATATTGGCCCAGAATTCTTCCTTCTGGCGTGCCCGTTCCTCTTCCACCAGTTTCTTGCGGGACACTACGATCTGCGAACCCCGCTTCTTATGGCGATTGAACTCGATAATGTTAAAATTGAAGGTTTTACCGACGTAATCGTCCAGATTCTTAACATAACCGTCTTCTACATGGGATGCCGGCAAGAATGCTACGACCCCTACGTCAACGAGCAGACCGCCCTTGACACTGCCGGTAACCGTACCTTCTACCTGGCGCTCTTGATTGAAATCCTCTTCCAGTTTATCCATGGCCCGCTTCGAATCCACTTTCTTTTTGGAAAGCAAAATGGTGCCATCATCGTCCCATCGTAAAACCAGTACTTCCAGCTCGTCACCTATCTTAACCAATTCTTTGGCTGAATTAACATCTTTTGCGGACAACTCGCGCAGTGGGATTATACCTTCAGACTTGCCGCCTACATCAACCATGACCTCATCGTCCAGGACCTGGATAACCTTCCCTGTTACGATATCCCCTTTGTTTGGAATAGCCAGGTCAGCCATTTCGGCTTCCATGCGGGCGAAATTCTCTTCCTTGGCATTTTCCCCGTTTTCTCTGCTCTCAGTCTCCATAACCGGCATTACCTCTTGTTGCTCCTGGGGAGCACCGTCGCCAAACTCCGTCATCCTATCCAATACCTCCTTAATAATCCAGTCCGGGGTGGAAGCCCCTGCAGTTATGCCTACTACAGCTGCATCTGCCAGGGAATCCGGGTCTATATCAGCAGCGGACTGTATCTGCCAGGTTCGCACTCCAGTCTTCTGACACTCCTGGGTCAGGGTTTTGGTATTTGAACTGTTCTGATCGCCAATGATCAGCATCAGATCTACCCTGCGGGCCAATTCTCGGGCTGCTTCCTGCCTTTGGCGGGTTGCTTGACATATTGTGTTTATCACTCTCACTTCGGGGGCAAAGGGCAGTAATATAGCGGCCATTTCGTAAAACTGATGTTCGTCTTTGGTAGTCTGTGATATTACGCCCAGTTTCTTGGATGTTCCTACCCATTGACAGGCCTGTTGGGCATTGCTGACCACCGTGGCTCGTCCCTGGCAAAAACCCAGTATTCCTTTGACCTCTGGGTGCTCTGGATCTCCAAAAATTATTATATCATAATCCTCTTGGATTAGTAATTGCGCCGCTTCATGAACCTTGCGCACCAGTGGGCAAGTAGCATCTTTGACCTCAAGATTCATCTCTCTGGCTTGATTCAATACTTCGGGCGGGACTCCATGGGTTCTGATGATTATTCCGTCGGCGCCTATTCCCTCCAGATTATCCACCGGGAATATGCCCCGGCTCTCAAAATAGCGCACCACCTCGTCGTTGTGAACCAGTGGGCCCAGGGTACACCAGCAGTTGTCATCCTGGCCAGCCTCCTCTGTCATTTTAAAGGCTCTCCTGACCCCGGCGCAAAACCCTGCTTTATTAGCCAGTATGGTCTGCAAATCACTACACCCCGAAGATGGTTCTATTAATTTCCTTGAATTAAAATAAAGTACTTCTCTATTCTACCAGAAGGTCGTTGATTTTGTTCATAATATCTTCACTTATCTTTTCCATCCCGGCAGAACCTATCCTCTGGCCCTTATACTGGTCCAGACGAATGGGCTTGCCGGCTCTTACGATTAACCGCCGGCACCAACCACAGGGGAGATTGTGTCCGGTACCTATACATGCTACCGGTATTATGGGCGCCCCTGATTTCAAGGCGATCAATACCATTCCGGACTGAGCCTTGGCCTCTCCGCTCCGGTTACGGACTCCCTGCGGAAAAATACCCAGCACCTTCCCTTCTTCAAGTACCTGCAAAGCACGCCGGATAGCCTGCCGGTCGGCATACTCCTTGTGGACCGGGAAAGCATTCATCTTGCGAAAAAAATAATCGGATAGGCGGTATTTAAAAAGCGAGGCCTTGCCCATAAAACATATGGGCCTCTTTATCGCCGCCCCCACGACAATCGGGTCCCAATTGCTCACATGGTTGGGGGCGATAATCACCGGACCGGATGAAGGGATATTGTCCATGCCTTCAATTCTTAAACCTAGGCCCAAGAATATTATGCGGGCGA
>JAKJCH010000144.1:4391-4675 GCA_022706565.1 Bacillota bacterium
CCCACCGACCGAGCCGAATCCATCAGATCACGGTTGCGCATATCATGAAGAATTGCCTCACTGTCGACTTGGTAACCACGGCTTTCCATTTCTCTCAATCGCCGTTGGACCCTCTCTTGCAGATCGGCGGTAACAAAAAACTTGAAATCGGCATCGGGCAGCACCTGTTCACCGATATCCCGACCGTCCATTACCACCCGGCCGGCACTGGCCATCTGCTGCTGTTTGCGGACCATAATGTTACGCACCTGGGGATGGGCAGCCACTTGTGAAACAACCGCGCT
>JAKJCH010000145.1 GCA_022706565.1 Bacillota bacterium
GTGACATATCCACCGGGGTTGATTATACCATATACTCCAATAAGAACTGTTCTCGCATTCTCATTAGGCCATTCTTATTCTTAATGGATCTGGCTCGGACCTCGCCAATTCCCTCCACTTCATCAAGTTCCTCTATGGTAGCCCGTAGGATCCTGCTTAGGACCTTGAAGCGCTCCACCAGATTCTCTATTATCGCCGGGGGTATGCGCGGGATCTTGTTTAGCATGCGGTACCCGTGGGGTGCAGCCTGTTGCTCCAGATGGGCACTGGTAGTCCCGAGGCCAAGACTCTTCATTAAGAATAAGGAATCCGATATATCATCTTCATAGGCTCGGCGCACCCCGCTTAGAATCTCGGCCGGGGTTTTCTCTTTTGTATTGCAATAATCCTTGATGATTAAGGTCGCCTCTTCCTGAACATTGGCAACCATCTCCTCCAACTGCATCTTGACCAGACGACCTTCCCTGCCTAGTTCGCTTATGTAATTCTCAATCTCAGCGGCGATATTCAATACTTTTATACAACGGTGAAGCACGCTGCACACCTCTCCGGTTGTAACCAATTCTTCAAATTCCAGTCCCCCGAGATGCTGCAAATCGCGACTCAGTACATTGCGGTATTTTTCCAGGGTTTGAAGGGCCTGGTTAGCTTGCACCAGAATGGTAGCGATATCCCGTAGTATAAAACTTGAATTCTCTTGAAAAAGGGTCACCACTTGACGACGTTGGGATATCGCCACTACCAGTTCCCCCGTCTGCATGGCTACTCTCTCCGCGGTGCGGTGGCGAATACCAGTTTCTTTGGAGGGGAGATTGGGATTGGGGTCCAACTGGGCGTTGACTCTTAGTATTCGGCTGGCGTCATGGTTGGTAATAATTGCACCGTCCATTTTAGCCAACTCATACAGGCGGGCCGGGGTGAACTCACAATCGATGTGGAATCCGCCGCTGGCTATACCCATGACTTCAGGCGAGTCCCCTACCACAATAAGGGCCCCGGTCTTGGCCTGGATAACATTCTCGATACCTTGGCGAAAATCAGTCCCTGGCGCCAGCATCTGCAGGGATTTGCGGAATCGCACCCTGAAAATATCTTCTACCACCATTAACCCCCCATAACCATTTCTATGAAATAGTCCAGATTCTTTACTCCCATTAATGCCAGTGGTCTGCACCCGGCTTCATCACACTTGCTTCCCGCTGGAACGGCTGCGTTTTTATAGCCCAACCTTTCAATTTCCTTAAGTCGAGCATCCAGGAACGGCACCGCCCGTATTTCACCGGAGAGAGCCAATTCCCCCAGATAAACCATATCCAAGGGCAGCGGCCGCTCCCGATAACTTGAGAGGATAGCCGCTGCAATTCCTAAGTCTATAGCGGGATCACGCAGAAATACACCCCCAGTTACCTTGAGGTAGACATCGCATGCCGATAGGTTTATCCCCCGTCTTTTTTCCAGAACCGCAATAATCAGGGATAAGCGATTCTGATCTATTCCCGAGGCCATCCGCCGCGCATACCCTGGATTGCCCGGTGCTACCAGAGCTTGTATTTCTATGAGCAGCGGGCGGCTGCCTTCAAAAGCAGCTACCACGGCACTACCGCTGACGGTAGGGTCTTTGCAGCTGAGAAATACCGATGAGGGATCAGTTACCTCGCGAAGTCCTAACCCGCTCATTTCCAGCAATCCAATCTCATCCGTAGCACCAAAGCGGTTTTTCACGCCTCGCAGCAACCTGAAAGGAAAATGTTTTTCGCCCTCGAAATATATGACCACATCTACCATATGCTCCAAGACTTTAGGCCCTGCCAAGGCACCATCCTTGGTCACATGACCGACAACAAAAAAAACCCGCTCGCTTTTCTTGGCCATATCTGTGATTTTGGCAGTGCACTCACGTAATTGTGAAACACTCCCAGGGACAGAGGATAAGTTATCCGAATAAACGGTTTGGATAGAATCTATAATCACCAGATCCGGAGACAGCTCGGCCAGATAGGTGTCGAGACAGTCGATATTCTGGTCGTTCAAAAAATATATATTGGGATTATCAATATTCAATCGACTCGCACGGAGTTTAATCTGTCCGGCTGACTCTTCCCCTGACAGATAGAGCACCTTTCTGCCCAGCCGCCCAATCCGGTCTGCTACCTGCAGGAGAAGCGTCGATTTGCCGATCCCAGGATCTCCCCCCAACAAAACGATGGATCCGGGGACCATGCCTCCGCCCAAAACCCTGTCGAATTCACCGATTCCACTGCTATAACGATGCATCTGCATCTGAGAGATCTCGGTTAGAGCAATGGGTTTGGCTGTTGCTCTAACCTTTGCATTGAGTGATTGCCGGGGTGTTAAAACTTCCTCTGTCAAGCTGTTCCATTTCCCACATCCCGGGCATCTGCCCAACCATTTGAGAGATTCATATCCACAGTCGCTGCAGATGAACCTGGAAGTGTTTTTTGCCATAGTGTTACCTCATGAAATCGTTATTAATGCAGCTTTTACTAGCGAGGATGGTCAAGAACACGGTATTTTCTGTTGCCTGACTACGATCTTGCCGTTCTCGGCATCTACCAGAATTTTATCTCCGGGCTGAACCGTCTTTTTGATTATCTCTTCCGACAAAGCGTCTTCCACCATCTTCTGAATAGCTCTCTTCAACGGACGAGCGCCATAATTCGGATCATAACCTTCCTTCATGATCAATTGTTTGGCGGCTGTGGTAACATCCATGCCGAAACCGTTTTCCTTGGTACGTTGTATCAACTCTTGGAGCAGAAGGTCTATTATCTTCTCCATTTCTTTATCGGTGAGACTGTGGAAGACTATGATCTCATCGATTCGGTTAAGAAACTCAGGTCGGAAAGTATGCTTCATCTGCTCCATGACCCGGTCTTTCATCTTCTCATAATTGTCAGCTTCATCTGCCACCCGCTGGAAACCCAGGGTCAGGTTTTTGAACAAGCTCTCGGCCCCCACATTGGAAGTCATAATGATGATGGTATTGCGGAAATCAACGGTTCGTCCCTGGCCATCCGTCAACCTCCCATCTTCCAGAACCTGGAGAAGAATGTTAAACACATCGGGATGGGCTTTCTCTATCTCATCCAGCAAGATAACCGAATATGGTTTCCGCCTTACCTTTTCGGTCAATTGTCCACCCTCATCGTAACCTACATAACCGGGTGGTGAGCCAATCATCCGCGCAACCGCATGTTTCTCCATATACTCCGACATATCCAACCTTATCACCGATTCTTCACTAGCAAACATGGCTTCAGCCAAAGCCCGAGCCAACTCAGTCTTGCCTACCCCGGTGGGTCCTAGAAAAACAAACGATCCTATTGGCCGGTGGGGATTTTTCAATCCAGCCCGGGCGCGGCGCACTGCCTTGGCCACAGCCTCAACTGCCTCATCCTGCCCCACAACCCGATTGTGTAGCACATCTTCCAGCTGGAGTAGTCTTTCCCCTTCTTCTAATGCTATCTTGCTTACCGGTATACTTGTCCATTGCGAAATAATTTCTGCGATCTCCTCTTCTCCCACTACACCGGCCTGGACGCTGCGCTTGCTCATCCACTCTCGGCGCCGCGCATCGATCGTATCCTTAAGAGTCTGTTCCTGATCCCTCAATTGCGCAGCCTTTTCGTATTCCTGAGCATTTATGGCCTCTTCCTTTTCGTTGACGATTTCGACCAATTTGGCTTCCAATTCCTTCACGTCGCTAGGCAGGACATAGTTGGCCAGGCGAACCCGGGAGCCCGCCTCATCAATCAGGTCTATAGCTTTGTCGGGCAGGAACCGATCGGTTATATAACGGGCTGACAACCGAACCGCACTCTCCAGGGCCTGATCGTTGATCTTAACCATGTGGTGGGCTTCGTAACGATCCCGCAACCCTTTCAGGATCTCGATGCTTTCTTCGATAGTGGGCTCATCGACCTGGATAGGTTGAAACCTTCGCTCGAGGGCAGCATCCTTCTCTATGTGTTTCCTATATTCATTCAGGGTGGTTGCTCCTACACATTGAAATTCACCCCGCGCCAGAGAGGGTTTCAAAATATTGGCGGCATCAATAGCCCCTTCGGCTGCACCTGCTCCCACCAGGGTATGCAATTCATCTATAAAAATAATGACGTCTCCAGCGTTTTTTATCTCATTGACTATCTTGGTCAGCCGATCCTCAAATTCGCCCCGGTATTTCGTGCCTGCAATCATAGAGGATAAATCCAGGGAAATCACCCGTTTATGACTCAGGGTCTCCGGAACCTTATTCTCAAATATTATCTGGGCCAATCCTTCCACTATCGCTGTTTTGCCCACCCCTGGATCTCCTATCAGCACCGGATTGTTCTTGGTGCGACGGGATAATATCTGCACTACCCGATCAATTTCCTTTTCCCGGCCGATTACCGGATCAAGGCGGCCTTCCCCGGCCTCTTTGGTTAGATCCCGGCTATACGCGTCCAGGGTGGGAGTCTTGCTGCGAGGCTTGCGGCTCTTTTGGTTGAACGGCGCCGCGCCCCCAGCAGAGTCAGATGTAGATTCGGAAGGTCCCGTACCTGACGCGTCGCCCCCCAGCAACAACATAACTTGTTGGCGCAAGGCATCCAATTTAACGCCCATCGATAAAAGCACCTGACTGGCCAGCCCTTCTTCTTCCCGCAGGAG
>JAKJCH010000146.1 GCA_022706565.1 Bacillota bacterium
ATCTTGCGGCCGTAATCAAGCACCGTTATCCGCTCACAGATGTTCATAACCAGATTCATATCGTGCTCGACCAGGATGATGGTAAGATTGAGCTGGTCCCGGATACTGCGGATGAAGGCCATTAATTCCTCTTTCTCGCCAGTATTCATGCCCGCCCCTGGTTCATCCAGCAGCAGCAGGGAAGGATCCAGGGCCAGAGCCCGGGCTATCTCCAAGCGGCGCTGTTCACCGTAAGCCAAGTTTTCAGCATATTCATACCGTTTATCGACCAAGTCCACCAATTCCAGCAATTCCATGGCGCGCAGCTCGGTTTCCTTCTCTTCCCGCCGGGCCGCCGGCAATCTCAGCAGACAGCTCCAGAGACCGCTGTGGGTCACGCCAAAGCGTCCGACTCTTACGTTGTCAAGAACCGACAGTTTGCCGAACAGACGAATGTTTTGAAAGGTGCGGCCGATACCCAGGCGGGCAATGTCATGAGGCGCCATCCCATCAATACGGCGCTCCCGGAACAGGAGCTCCCCCTCGGTAGGAACATAAATGCCGGTGATTATGTTGAACAGGGTGGTTTTGCCTGCCCCGTTGGGTCCGATGATACCCAATATCTCCCCGGTCAAAACGCTCAGGCTGACCGTGTCGACCGCGCGCAGACCTCCGAACTCCTGGCTTATCCTGGTCATCTCGAGAATGTTCATTCCCTATCCCCCCTCTGGGTCCACCACTTCTTGATGTCATAGACACGAACATCACCAAGCAGACCATTGGGGCGGAATATCATCAGAATGACCAGCAACGCCCCATAAAACAGAAGCCGGTATTCATCCACGATGCGCAGCATCTCCGGCAGAATGGTCAGGATGACCACCCCGATGATAGTGCCGGGAATACTGCCCATACCGCCCAACACCACCATATTCAGCAACTCGATAGACTTCATAAAACCGAAGTCCTGAGGATTGATGTAGTACATGTAGTGAGCGTAAAGACCGCCGCCCAGTCCTCCCAGCAGAGAGCCGACCGAAAAAGCCAGCACCTTCATGCGGGTGGTGTCGACTCCGCAAGCCTCAGCAGCTATCTCGTTCTCCCGGATGGCATAGAGGGAACGCCCAACCCGGGAAGCCAACAACTGCCGGTTAAGAACTATGACCACCAGGACCAGCAGCCACACCACGGTGAAACCAGTATTCTGAGGAATACCTGACAGCCCCACCGCTTTTCCCCCCGGCCCGAAGTTGAGGAAAAAGACCCGGACTATCTCGGCGAAGCCGATAGTAACCATTGCCAGATAGTCGCCTTCCAGCCTCAAGGTGGGAATTCCGATCAGGAAACCGAAAAATGCGGCCACCAAAGCCCCGCCCAGGAGGGCTAAGGCGAAGGGAACTTCCAACTGGACGGATAGGATGGCCGAAGTATAGGCTCCCAGGCTCATAAAACCAGCATGTCCCATGGACAACTGGCCGGTAACCCCAGTAATCAGGTTAAGGCCCAGGGCCAGGATGATATTTATGCCAATGAAAATCAGAATACGCAGGTAATAAGCATCTATGGTTTGATTCAGGAAAGCATCGAACATGATCCACCTACACCTTTTTCGATAACTTCTGCCCAACAAGGCCTTGGGGGCGGATGATGAGCACCAAGATCAGAATAGCGAAGGCGATGGCATCTTTATAGGATGAGGATAGGTAAGCTATCCCCATGATCTCCAGCACTCCCAGGGTCAATCCCCCGATCATGGCGCCGGGAACCGAGCCAATCCCGCCCAATACCGCAGCCGCGAACGCCTTTAGTCCGGCCATGGTTCCCATATATGGCCAGACCGCATTGTAGTATATGCCTACCATTACACCCCCGGCGGCGGCTAGGGCCGACCCAACAGCAAAAGTCAGTGAGATTATGCGGTTGACATTGACGCCCATCAATTTGGAGGCCTCCAGGTCCTGGGAACAGGCCCGCATGGCCTTGCCCACCCGGGTCTTCTTGATGGCCAATTCCAGCACCACCATCAACAACGCCGCTATCAAGAGGATGATTATTTGCAGAGTCGATACCTGCAAACTGCCCAACTGGAAGGTGGAGCCGCCCAGGACTTCGGGGTAGCGGGTGGTATTGGGACCCCGGTACAGGACCATCAGGGTGGACAGGAATATGGACACTCCGATAGCACTTATCAGAGCTGACAGGCGGGAGGATTTTCCCCGCAAGGGGCGGTAGGCCACTCTTTCGATAAGCATCCCCAATAACATGCAAAAAGCCATGGCCCCCAGCAAGGCCACAAAAATATTGAAGCCGGCGGTGACCAGGAACAATCCGACAAAAGCCCCAAACATGTATACTTCGCCGTGAGCGAAATTTATCAGCTGGACGATTCCGTACACCATCGTGTAACCCAGGGCGATGAGGGCATAAGAACTGCCCAGGGTCAATCCGTTCAACAGCTGCTCCCAGAACATCAGTATCCTCCTATTGGGTTAAAAGATCATATACAGTTTAACACAGCCCGTCTTAGATCGGATGTTAAACCGGATATGATCCCGACAAAGGCCCGTCCGAGGCAGGACGGGCCCTGGCCGGTTTTTAGCCGGGATTTATACTATTTTGCCTGAACGGGAATTTTCTCCAGCAGAGCCGGGAATTTCTCCCCTTTTACAGTGAGCAGACAAACCGGGCTCTTGATGGGTTCACGGTCAGCACGGAAGGTAGTGACACCGGATACGCCCGGATAGTCCTTCAGTTTGACCAGTTCCTCTTTGTAAACACTGGGGTCGGTGCTGTTGGCATCGGTCATAGCCTTGGCAATAATCATAACCGCGTCATAGTATTGGGCTGAGAACATATCGGGGTCCTCGTTGAATTTGGCCCGATAGGCTTCCAGGAACTTGGCGGTTTCCGGGCTGGGCTGATCGGTGGAAAACCCGGCATAGAAAATGACCTTTTCCTGCACGGCGGTGCCGCCCAGTTTGGCCAGGTCCTGTCCATAGAGGCCGTCTCCGCCTACCATGACGATGTTCAAGCCTTTTTTCTGGGCTTCGTTCATGATCAAAGCCGCTTCGGTATAGTAGCCGGTAAATACCAGGGCGTCGGCGCCGGCGTTTTTCAGCTTGGTCACCTGGGCGGTGAAGTCAGTCTCACCGTCATTGACGTTATCCTCCAGGACGATGTTGCCGCCTTTTTCAGTGATAGCCTCTTTGAAGATAGGGGTCAGGGCGGTGCTGTAGCCATTGTTGAGGGAAGTGATAATCGCCAGGTTCTTCCATCCCTTGGTGTTTATCATCCAATCCACCACCGCCGGGGCTGCCACGGTGTCCAGCAGGGTGTTGCGGAACACATAATCACCGATCTCCACTACGCCCGCACCAGTAGCACCGGCAGAGAAGATAACCATCTTGTTCTTTTGGGCAATGTCCGCCGCCACCTTGGTCAGACCAGTGCAGGGGTCTCCGACCAAGGCTGATACTTTGTCCACCGTTATGTATTTGGTGGTGATATTGGCAATTTCACTGCTCTCGCCTTTATTATCGTAATAAATTCCTTCTACTTTTTTACCCAGAATGCCACCCTTGGCATTCAACTCTTCGATAGCCATTTGCATTCCCTTTTGACCGGGGATTCCATAATTGGCCACCGAGCCGGTCAAGGCACCCAAGAAACCAAGTTTGATCGTGTCACCGGCAGCCGGAGTACCCTGCTGGGTAGTCTGCTCCTTACTGGCGCAGCCGCCCAGCACCGAGAATACCATCAACAGGCACAGCAACAGAGCGATCCTTTTCATTAGTCTTTTCCTCAACATTATCCCTCCTAAAATAGTGGTTTTAATACGGTCCTCCTCTCTGCACTCGTCAACATTATTCTAATTCCATTCGATGCGCCATAATCCTGCCGAATATAAAAAAAACTGACCCCTGAGGACAGTCGATAGTAATCGGACGGGCCGCCGGGGGAAGCAATCCGCCGGGCTATTATTCTTCTAGAAAATGGTGCAGGGAAATATCGCGATAATCGCGAGCTGCCAAAAAACTGGCCACCCCCGAGCTGTTGCGGTACTCATCCAGCAGCTCCAGAAACAAACGGTCAAAACTGCTGGCTCCCGGTCCGGCTGCTGGGACCAGACCCTGCTGCTGGGCGAAAATCTGGGTGGCGGCGGCACCCGACCAAGCGATCTTGTAAATCAGTTGCTCGGTTCGGCCTAGCAGGGGAGTACATAGATAAAACCGGCAGATCAATGAACGCACCGGATAAATGGAGCAGATATTATCCTGCAGGAATATACAAGGTTCGGGGACCATGCGTAACAGTCCCACCGCCAGTTTTTCCGCCTGGAAATAACGGGCTACGAAATCATCGTATGCCATCCCCAGCATTTCTGCCATGCGGCGGAAGGAGACCAGGTCCGGTATGACATAGGCGGTAGCGCAGCAATTGCGCTGACACCCTTTGCAGAGGGCGTGATGGCCACGGGCGTATTGTTTGAAAATGGTCTGATCATCGCAGAGGGGCTGCCAGGCGTCCAGCAGATCCTGTACGGTGGCCGGCAGAACTACCTTAATGCCCAATCCCGCTTGGCCATCCTCATGGCCATGGTAAACCTCCACCCCGCTCATAGTTTTTCTCC
>JAKJCH010000147.1 GCA_022706565.1 Bacillota bacterium
CGGGAACGGATTGGACTTTTCCTTGAACGCGATTTCGTTTTCATGAAAGAGAATTCCACCCAGGTGGAAGTACAGCGACTGTGCACCTTAAACGATTTAATCCTTCATCCCCGGCGCCGGTCGATTATAATTGCGACCATCGGAGGTCTTTTGTACCAAACCATATCCCCCCGGCAGTTCCAGCAACTTACCATAAAAATGGAACTGGGACAGGAATATCCTAATCATGACCTTCGCTATAGACTGATCCAGGCCGGTTATGATAGGGTCGACACTGTTACTCAGCCAGGGCATTTTTCCGTACGAGGCGGGATAATGGATATTTTTCCTGCCGGTGACAATCAGCCTTACCGGTTGGAATTCTTCGGAGAAACCTTGGACACCCTGCACCGATTTGATCCGGATACCCAACGCTCAACCAAAAATGAGAACCAGATTCAGATTGGCCCCGCCGATGAGCTAATCGGTGATAAACAGGAGTCAACATTGATCGACTACTTACCCGCCGCCTGCCCCATTTTTTTCGATGAGCCGCGTGAATGTTACCAGATTCTGGAGCGATTAAGACGGCGGTATCAAGGGTACGTCAGAGAGAACCGGAAAGATGATGGCAGCTACCGTGAGTTGAGCCTCCTCGAAAGGGAGGTGCTGGTTAATGCTTTGACACCTCATCGTCTCATATATCATTCGTTTTTCCCCGGCAACATACCCCAGGTGCAGGTAGGTCTTTATGAGCACATTTCCCAACACGAAATGGAACCCTTTCAGCAACGCCACGAGAGTCTTTTTGAGAGGCTGCAGGAATGGAGCGCGGGCGGGTATTCGGTCCAACTGGCAATTCATAAGGAAAAACTGCGGGAGGAACTCCGGGCTGAATCTGTAAACCGCGGTCTGACTGGAGTGCAGTTCATCCCGGATAATTATGAGCGGGGCTTTATCAGTCAGAGTCTGCAGATGGCGCTGGTCACTCAACAGGACGTCCTGGGAAAGCGGGCAGGACGGCGCACAAAATTGAAGTCGACCCCAGAACCGAGGATACTGGTTGAGGATTTGCAGCGCGGGGACTATGTAGTACATGAGCATTATGGGGTGGGAATTTTCCGCGGGGTAACCCAGGTTGAAACGGACGGGGTGACCCGGGAATATATCTTGCTGCAATACGCTGGCACTGATAAACTATATCTTCCGGTCGATAAACTGGATCTTTTATACAGATATTCCAGTTCGGAGGATCGGGAACCGAGGCTAAGCAAACTAGGGGGGACCGAATGGGAGCGGACGCGTCACCGGGTGATTCAATCCATTCAGGAGATGGCCGAAGAACTGCTGCGCTTGTATGCCCTTCGGGCTGCCGTGCCAGGCCACGCTTTCAGTAAGGACACGCCATGGCAGGCCCAATTTGAAGACGAATTTCCCTATCAGGAGACGCCCGACCAATTGAAAGCCATCCGGGACGTTAAAAAAGATATGGAGAGTCCCAGACCGATGGACCGTCTGGTATGCGGGGATGTAGGTTATGGCAAGACCGAAGTAGCCCTTAGGGCAGCCTTCAAAGCGGTCATGGACAGTAAACAGGTAGCGATTCTGGTTCCCACTACAATCCTGGCCGAGCAGCATTACGAAACATTTACCAAGCGCTTCGAAAAATATCCGGCCGGCATAGAGGTATTGAGCCGCTTCAAATCCCCGGCCGCCCAGAAGAAGATCATCGCCGACCTGGAAAGAGGGGTGGTGGATATCGTAATTGCCACCCACCGTCTGCTGTCTAAGGATGTCAAGTTTCACAACCTGGGACTATTGATAGTGGACGAGGAACACCGTTTTGGTGTGAGCCAAAAAGGAGAAGATAAAGGCCCTCAAAGAACAGGTCGATGTTTTGAGTCTTTCTGCAACCCCGATACCGCGCAGCCTACACATGGGACTAACCGGACTCCGAGACCTGAGCGTGATGGAAAGCCCGCCGCCCGGGCGTTATCCCATCACCACCTACGTAATGGAATACAATCCGGAGATCGTGCGCGAAGCAGTACTAACAGAAACCGCTCGCGGTGGACAGGTGTTTGTGGTGCATAACCGAATCCAGACCATCTATCGTTTCAAGGAAGAACTGCAGGTCTTGCTGCCAGGGATACGAATTGCGGTGGGGCATGGCAAGATGAAGGAGGATGAATTGGCGTCCACTATCAACCGATTCCTGAACAGGGAGTTTGACCTCTTTTTGTGTACCACTATTATTGAGTCCGGTCTCGATATGCCCAATGTCAATACCATTATAATAGATATGGCTGACCGGATGGGACTGGCCCAGTTGTATCAGCTTCGCGGGCGAGTAGGTCGGTCGAATCGATTGGCCTACGCCTATCTTACATATCGTCCCGACAAGGTAATTACGGAAGCCTCGCAAAAGCGTCTTGCTGCGCTGCGAGAATTCAATGAACTGGGAGCTGGTATCCGAATTGCTTTAAGGGATCTGGAAATAAGAGGGGCAGGAAATATTTTAGGTGTACAGCAGCATGGTTTCATACACGCGGTGGGCTTTGACCTCTATGTCCGCCTGCTCGAGCAGGAGACTGCCAAGTTAAAAGGAAAAGTCGCGGAAGAACCCTTGCAGCCGCAATTGGATATCGATGTAGATTACTACATTCCGGACAGTTACATCCCCGATTCCGGAGCCAAGATGAGGTTCTACCGGAGAATGCTGCTATCAAACGCCCAGGATGATATCGAGGAGATCAGGGAAGAGATGGAAGATCGCTTCGGCCCATTGCCCCAGCCGGTTGCCAACTTCCTGCAGGTGGCTTCCCTGCGGCTCACTGCCCGGAATAAACACATAAAAGGGCTGCGCCGCAAGGGACAGGAGGTTGAGATCCAGTTAGCCCATCGTCTGCCGGATGATTACCAGCGGGGGGGCAGTTTTAACATCAGGAAAGTCAATCCTTACACCCTGGCTTTGCGATTGCAGCCTGGAGCTTCGCTGCAGGGTCTGCAGGAGGTATTGGAATCCATCCAGTGAGCCTTCGGGCAGTTCCCTATCGGTATGTTGAGCCGTGTTCCTGTGGCAGGAGGGGCAGCAGATGATCCCAGGGGTTGTACATCGGCCAGTGGTAGAACTGTACCATGCCCATGTACAAAGCGCACAGGAAAAAGACTGTGAAAACGGCCATCTCTTTATACCATCGGTTTTGTACCAGCGGTGGCAGCTCGATGGCCAGGATCAGCAAATATATAATGATCAGTAAGAAAAACATGTTATTATCCTCTTCATTCTATAAATTCAAAAGAATGATCCAGCAGATAAGACCTGCGGATAGCGAAGTTTACCTTCACCTCGGTCTCCAAACCACTGAATAGCCGCGGCCAATCATGTTCGACCTGCCTCCACAGTTGGGGGTCCTGCTGGTGCAGCATAAGTCCCCAGCCGAAGACATCGCTTTCCAACCCTTGGGCCTTGATTATAGCTGCTGTCATTCGCCCCTGCATTTCATTATTGGTGGCTTGTTCTATACGGGCGATATTCTCCAAATTTAGTATTTGTTCCGCGAAGTTTTGGTCATAAAAGTTTCCTTCGGCATCTACCTCGATAACCACCTTTTTGACTTTGTTTCCTTCTGTCTCTACCTTGGTCTTGGCCAGGGAACGAGTAAGTTCCACAGTTATGTATTTGCGGCCATCGGAGGAGCTTTCCCCCGGAGGGGGAAAGGACAGAAGGCCCCCAGTAATCATTTCTGCGCTTAGAAAACGGTAGCCCTGGCTTTCTATCTCATCGAAGGTACCTACCTGCCGGCGCTCCTTGAAGATTGACGTTCCCTGCAAGGCGAGGACCTGCTTTCCATCTGCCTCCTGGATCACAACCTGCGGCACGGCAGGCTGGATACCCGGCTCAGCCAGGCTTTTTAAGAATTCATCTACGGTAATGGGCTTGTATACACCGACCTGCTTCTCCTGTATATTTATCAATTTCCGCAAACCAGCGATAGGGTAAGGTTCAATAGGTAGCTCTGCCTCCAAGAATTCCTTTGCCGATGCACCTTGGCCGATAAATAGCAGCGAAGTCTTGCGAATATTGCGGTTGCGGGCGAGAAAATCCGCAACCAGAGCCAGGTCGCCATGGGCTACCTCCCCTCCAATTAGCATAACCGAGGCGTGAGGCCATATAGGCAACCGAGGCGTATTGAGCATCACCCGACGGGCGGCATCGCTATAGGTGGCCCCAGTGGAGAATGCGTTGAGGGGTTTGCGCGGTTGGGTTCCAGATTGGCTGCTGCTCGGCTCGGCCAGTTGTACGCCCACCAGGAGCCGCCTCGATAGTATTGATAACTTCGACCTGGTTCCAGCAACCGCTGGTCAGGAATAGCGAGGAAAGCAGCAATAGGGCCATGAAACGCTTGCGATTATTTTTGGGGTACATTGGTCCGAGTTTGGCGGATCTCATTCTCCATTCCTTTCATCGAGGGTCTTAAAAAAGTCATGTACCAGGGACGGCGGACAATAATATCGGTCATTTCGCGTTTGTTGAAGGGGGCTACGGGGGAAAGGTAGTGGAGCCCAAACGATTGTAGTGAAGCCATGTGAATGAGCATGATCAACA
>JAKJCH010000148.1:0-301 GCA_022706565.1 Bacillota bacterium
TTCATGATTAAATGAGTATACATACGAAAACGTTCTACGTAAACAACTAGTATGTTTCTCAGCTTTTTGGCTGCTATTCAAGCGGAGAAAGACTTTCTTTTGCAAGGGTCTCAAACCACAGGGAAAAAAACAGATAATTGCGTTAAGATGAATGCCCGTTGAATCGGCGTACTTTATGTATGGCCTGATCACGGGTATTCTTGTTAACTTGTTCTAAATCTTTTCTTGGTCAGGCTTCTTTGCCTCACTGAAGTTCTTTCTTCGGAAAGGGCAATGGTTGTTCCAAGGTGTTATTGAGTAG
>JAKJCH010000148.1:311-4492 GCA_022706565.1 Bacillota bacterium
TAGGCGCTGACATGAGCGAATTTATATGCCTGATGATGTTTTTTGGTGATAAGCGGATACATATAGTCTAAGATAGAACCAAGTGAAAGCTTAAATATCAAGGGAGGGCAGAAGATGAACGATTTTTTCCAAAGGTTCAACCGTTTGGCGGTGCTGGGATTGTCGCGTAATCCCAAGGCTTTCAGTCGTCAGGCCTACTCTTTCCTTCTTTCCAAGGGTTATGATTTGTATCCCGTTAATCCCAACGCCGACAGCATAGACGGGCAGACATGCTATCCAACCGTTGATGCTCTGCCCTCCGTCCAGGGAGCGATATTTTTCACCCCTCCCCAAATAACCGCGGAATTGCTGCCCCTATGCCAGCGGCATGGGATCAAGGACGTTTGGTTCCAGCAGGGTGCAGCCGACCCCAAGGTATTAAAAGAGGCCAGCCAATTGGGAATATCCTATGTCGACTCCTGTGTGTTCATGCATCATCCCGAGTCGGGATTTCCCCACAACGTACACCGCTTCATGGTGAAGATTTTCGGTAAGGGACAATAGAAACCCGTTTTATTAGTTATCTTGTGAAGACCAGGCGCTGGCCGGGATATGCATTCCAGTTCCGGCCTCGGCCGGGACCGGATTGGAATTGCTGGTAACGTGGATATTTTTAAAGGCTACCGTTAGCATTAGCTTAAGGCGGTTCAACTGATTGACTTCGCTGGCGCCTGGATCATAGTCCACCGCTGTAATATTGGCTTGGGGATATTGGCGCTTCAATTCTTTCATCATGCCTTTGCCGGTCACATGGTTGGGTAGGCAGCCGAAAGGCTGCATGCAGACGATATTAGGCACCCCGCTGGTAATCAGATCGATCATCTCCGCGGTTAGGAACCAACCTTCGCCGCAGTGATGGCCCAAGGCCATGACGCTGCTGGCCAGATCCTTCTTATGGTAAATGGAGGCGGGTGGAGTGAAACGCTGGCTTTGCTCCAGCAGTCGATTCATATAACGGCGTTTCTTTTCAAAGTAATAGATTAAGAGTCGGCCGGCCAGGTAGAATCGCTTCTTGCCGGATAGGTGTTGGTAGTTGTAAATATAGTCATAGGCGCAATAGATGAAGAAATCCAATAGATCAGGGATTATGACTTCGGCGCCTTCATCCTCCAATACCCGAATGATGTTGTTGTTGGCCGCCGGGTGGTATTTCACCAGGATCTCTCCGACTATACCCACTTTGGGTTTGGTTTGGTTAGTGATTTCGAGACGGTCGAATTCCTCTACGATTCCTCTCAGATTAGCTTCGAACTCATCCTTATCGCCTGATAGGATCTGCTGTTTGCAGCGGTCCATCCATCTCCGGAACAGCATGTCGGCAGAACCGGGAATAGCTTCATAAGGTCTAACCCGGTGCAGCACTCGCATCAGCAGATCGCCGTATATGCAAGCATCGATAGCGCGCTTGATCAATCCTATACTAATCTTGAAACCGGGGTTTTTCTCGGCCCCATAATGATTGGCGGACAATACCGGTATGTCTGGAAAGCCGGCGTCTTTCAACGCTTTCCTGAGTAAGGCTATATAGTTGGTGGCCCGGCATCCGCCGCCGGTCTGGCTCATGATTACGGCCGTATGGTCCAGATCGTAACGGCCGGATTGGAGTGCCTGCAGCAATTGGCCGATGACGATAATAGCTGGGTAACAGGCGTCATTATTCACATATTTGAGTCCCTCGTCTATAGCTGCTTTGTCCACAGTGGGCAGCAATTCAACGTTATAACCTTCTTTGGTCAATAATACTTCGAGAAGTTCGAATTGGATCGGTGCCATCTGTGGAACCAGGATAGTATGGGTTTGTCTCATTTCTGTGGTAAAAATGCGGCGGCGCTGAGCATAGGATTGGACTGAGGCCGGTTGGTTCTTGGTCCGTCCGTCAATTGCTGCCAGCAGGGAACGCAATCGGATCTTGGCCGCCCCAAGATTGGTGCCTTCATCTATCTTGAGGACAGTATAAACCTTGCCCTTGGCTCGCAGTATTTCCTGAACCTGGTCGGTGGTAATGGCATCCAGACCGCAGCCGAATGAGTTGAGCTGTACCAGTTCCAGCTGGGGCTGAGTGGTCACAAAATCGGCTGCTGCATAGAGACGCGAATGGTACATCCATTGGTCGATGACCCGGACGGGACGCTCCACCTTCCCCAAGTGGGCTACTGAATCCTCGGTGAGCACTGCTACTCCCAGAGAGGTAATAATATCAGCTATTCCATGGTTGATTTCCGGATCGATATGATAAGGGCGCCCCGCCAAGACTATACCGCGCTGGCCGGACTGTTTCAGGTAAGCCAGTACCTCTTCACCTTTACGCTGGGTATCTTGCTTGCAGCGTTGATCCTCCTGCCAAGCTTGTTCTACCGCCTGGGCAATCTCCCGCCGGGTTATACCCATGTAGCCTAGTTCCTGGTGCAGCCGCACGATCAGTCGTTTCTTGCTGTCATAGGGAAGGAATGGATTCAGGTAGGTGATCTCGTTCGTCCGGATAATGTCCATGTTGTTTTTGATAACATCCGGATAGGAAATCACCATAGGACAATTGAAATGGTGATTGGCGTCTTTCTGTTCTTGGCGCTCGTGGATGACGGAGGGATAGAAAATGGTCTTGATCCCCTTTTCGATAAGAGCGGCTATATGTCCGTGCGCCAGCTTGGCTGGGAAACAGGCGGTATCGGACGGAATGGTTTCGGTCCCCTTTTCGTAGAGTGCTCGTGACGAACGCGGGGACGTCTCAACCCTGAAGCCCAACTGTGTAAAGAACGTGAACCAGAAGGGATAATTCTCATACATATTTAGGACCATCGGGATTCCGATTACCCCTCGAGGGGCATCTTCCACGGCCAAAGGTTGGTAATCGAGCAAACGCTGGTATTTGTACTTGAACAGGTTGGGCAATGCTTCAGTGCGGCTTTCCTTACCCAAGCTCTTTTCGCACCGGTTGCCAGAGATAAAGCGATTGCCGTCAGGGAATTTATTGATGGTCAGCAGGCAGTTGTTGGCACATCCACCGCACCGGTTGAGGCGGGTTTGGATAGCAAACTCCTTCAACTGGTCAGCCGATAGCAAGCTGCTGGTCTTATTCTGCTGCCAACGATCCCGGGCAATCATGGCTGCGCCGAAGGCTCCCATCAGGGGTGCGATGTCAGGTCTCACTACATCCTTGCCGGTAATAAGTTCCAGACTTCTCAGCACCGCATCGTTTTCGAAGGTGCCCCCCTGAACCACAATACGCTGGCCCAAATCCTCGGGATGTTTCATCTTGATGACCTTGAACAGAGCGTTTTTAATCACCGAATAAGAAAGGCCGGCGGAGATATCGCCGACAGTGGCGCCTTCCTTCTGGGCTTGTTTGACCATGGAATTCATGAAGACGGTACAGCGCGAGCCCAGATCGACCGGTTCTTCAGCATCCAAGGCCAGCTCTGCAAAATCCTGTATGGGTATATTCAATGAATGGGAAAAGGCTTCCAGGAAAGACCCGCACCCAGATGAACAAGCCTCATTCAACATAATACTGTCGATGACTCCATCCCGGATCTGCAGGCATTTCATGTCCTGCCCCCCTATATCCAGGATAAGATCTACCTCTGGGTCGAAAAAGTGGGCAGCGGTGTAATGGGCGATAGTCTCTACCTCGCCCACGTCAATCTGCAAGGCGGCTTTTAACAAGCCCTCACCATATCCCGTAACTGCTGAGTTGGCGATTCGGGCTGAGGCCGGCAGGCAAGCATAAATGTCCCGTAGAATGTTGACGGCTGAATTCAGCGGACTACCGGTATTGTTGCCATAAAAGGAGTACAAGAGGGCGCCGTCTGCATCGATAATGGCAGCCTTGGTTGTGGTGGAGCCGGCATCGATGCCCAGAAAGCAGTTGCCGGCAAAAGTGGCCAGGTCCACGCGATTTATTTTATGCCGGTTATGACGCTGCCGGAATGCGTTTAACTCCTCATTGTTGCGGAAAAGGGGCTGCAGACGGTTGAATTCATGGTCAGACAGATCTACCGCCTGCAACCGCTTGATCAACGCCGGCAGAAAAACAGTGTCACCAGCACTAGACGCCAAGGCTGCCCCCAAGGCTACATAGAAATGGGCGTGGTTGGGGAATATCGCTTGCTGGTCATTTAACTGCAAAGTATCTCGGAATCTCT
>JAKJCH010000149.1 GCA_022706565.1 Bacillota bacterium
GGGAGCGTGTGCCTCCGCCAGTAGACACAATCATCCGATGCTTGCCTGTGTTTTCGGCTATCTCTTGAACCACTGGCAGTACACCCCGGGCCCCTAGGTCGGTAATGCTTTGGCCACCGATTTTAACTACAGATACATCGGGGAAGGAGCGGAACTGTTTAACATCATACTTGAGGTTTTCTATAAAGGACTGGCTGACCAGGGACTCGCCCATCAATCTGCTCTCAACATGCAGCCTCTGGCTGTCCTTATCCCGGAAAAGGGCCATTTAAACGCCTGCCTTTCTAGTCTTCGTCTTCAACATCCTCTTCACCCTTGCCGGCTTCCAGAATAACCAGATCGGCGCCAATGGCCTGAGCTATCTGTTCAATTTCCATCCGGCGAATATGCTTGGTAAAGATCTTCAGATCGGTCCCGGCTACACCAACCACTACAAATCGAGGCTTTTTGGCACCTTCACCAATGTTTACTCTCTCTCTCACGAAAATTTTGCCTTTTTCCATGGAATAATCCCCTCCTTCGTGATTGTTTGGTACGTCCTATACTCCAATTATAACCCAATTTCGGCAATTTTACGTACTTTGCCATTACATAGATTATATTATCCCTTTTCGCAGGCGACCAGCATGAAAAACCTTTTAACCGCATCCTCATCAAGCCTGATTTCATGCCTGCTTCCTCTATTCCTGCTTGACCTTTACCCTCGCATTTGCCTTCAAGGAAGCACTGCCATCCCGTACTATCAAATCACCAGCTTCAAGCCCATCGGTTATCTCGATGCTCCTGGTATCAAATAGCCCGGTAGAAACCTTGCGTATTGCGACGCGATTCTTGATGATCACCATGACCTGCTTGCTGCCGTCGGGGGCTGTAGTCACTGATTCCCTCGGAATCAGCAATATGTTTTCTTTGCCGCCGGTTATGATGCTGACTCTGGTTTCATACCCGGGTTTCAGGTTGCTGATATCGTCCAGCTTGATTATTACCGGTACCCTGCGTTGCACCACGCCCAAAGCGGATTGCTTTTCTTCAGCCTGGGGGTAAATTTGGGCTACCTCCCCATTAAGCACCTCCCCTCCCAGAACGGGAGCGGTTATTTCTGCTTTATTGCCCACCATGATTTGACCCAGATCATCGCTCAGGATGTCGACCTTAATTTCTAATGCTCCAGGGGGGGCCACCTTGGCTAACTGAGTGCCATACATAACCGCGTCCCCCTGCCGCACCGGCAGCTGCATCACTATGCCGGATATCGGGCTTTTTATCTGTAATTCGTTTTCCTTCTGGCGTGAACTATTCAATAGGCTCTGATAATTAGCGACTTGTTCACGGGCTGCCTGCAGGCTTTGTTCTTGGGCTGCGATACCAGCCTGGACCTTATCCAGCAGAGCCTGGGCATTATCGTATTCAACCTGGGAAATAGCTCCAGAACCAAAAAGTTCCCGGGAACGGTCGTAGTTCGCCTGGGCTTGAACCAGATCCAATTTGCTTTGGGCCAAGGCTGCTTCGGCTGCACTGACCGCTGCATTGGCCTGACTCAACTGTACCTGGAGCTGGGCTGAACCCATGGTAAGGTCTTTATTCTCCAGTACCGCAATTACCTGGCCCTTGGCCACATTCTGTCCTACGCTGACCATCAGGCTGGCGACCCTCCCGCTCTGGGTCGCATAAATGTCCGCCTGGTTGGAAGCCTGCACGTAACCGGTGTCCACCACCGCCAGCTTGATATCGCCATGGATGACCTCGGCTGTGTCCACCTCTGTCCCCGCGGTGGTGTAAGAATAGATGATCCCGGCCACAATGATTACCCCCGCTAAAGCCCCGAGAATCTTCTTTCGCACTTCCCTCAACCCCCTCAACACATTGTTTATTTAAGGCCGCAACTATATCAATGCCTTCAATGTCCCAACCGACAAAATGTGGCTGTCAAACATTAAAATAGCAGTTATTTAGATATCCCAAAGATCCCAGCCATATCTCCTGACCAGCAGCAAAATCTCTTACCACTCAATTGCTTCGGGGGAAATTGGGGTTGGGTTCTCCGTTATTTCCACGATCTCCCCGCTACGCATCCTGGCGACTCTGTCTCCCATGGCACCAATTGCTATGTTGTGGGTGATCAATACCACCGTGCAACCTTTATCCTGATTGATTTTCTTCAAGAGCGATAAAATCAATTTACCAGTTTCATAATCCAGAGCTCCGGTAGGCTCGTCACAGAGCAGCAGACGTGGATTTTTCACTACTGCCCGGGCTATCGAAATACGCTGTTGTTCCCCGCCGCTCATTTGGGAGGGGAAATGGTCCATCCGCTCATCCAGTCCAACGTCTTCTAAAACATCATCAATGGGGAGGGGATTTTTCACCAGTTCAGCCGCCAGTTCGATATTTTCGCGGGCAGTTAGGTCTGGGATCAGATTGTAGAATTGGAATACGAACCCCACCTCATTGCGGCGGTATCGGGTTAATGCATCCTCGCCTCCGCTGGTAATGTTCTGGTCTTTAAAAATGACTTGGCCGCTGGTTGGCGAATCCATGCCCCCCATAATATTCAGCAGGGTACTCTTGCCGGACCCACTGGGCCCCAGGATGACCAGCATCTCGCCTGCATAGATGTCCAGCGAGCTAGGCTTCAATGCCTCGACTTTTACTTCCCCCATGTCATAGGTCTTGCTTACCTGCTGTAATTTCATCAGAATATCCCGCTCTATTAAAATCAACCCCCTTCCCAGCCAGTGTGGGTCTTTCCCTTCTTAATCCGGGCTTTTCAACACAGAAACCAGATCCATGCTTTTAATGCCCCTTACCGAAAACAGGTGAGCTGCCACAATGAACAAGACCGTCCCGATAGCGGCCAGGACATAGGTACGCGGGTATATTACCACCGGCAGACTGTACAAATCAGTACTTACCGACTGAACATAGGCCGTGGCCATATATAGTCCGGAAGGCAAACCAAGGGCTACCCCCATGATAGCGTGTACCACATTTTCCTTGAACAGCATGGCTGATACTTCACCAACGCCGTACCCTATCACCCTCATACTCCCTATCTCCCTTTGCCTTTCCGCCAGGTTCATCACCGATGAGTTGTAGACAATGGCAAATCCCAACAAGGCAGCAAATAAAACCATTATGCCCAATGATAGATTCATACTCTCCAGGTTCTTGTTAAAGTTTTCGATTTCTTTCTGGCTGCTCAAAACCGAGGCAATCCCAAGCATCTTGTTTAGCTCTCCCTCCACCTGTTCCATCTTGCCTGTCTCAATTCTAAGCAAAGCTCCGGAAACCAGGTTGCGTTCATTCAGCAGGCGGTTAGCCTGTTGCAAGTCAACATATGAACCCGCCCCTACCAGTTGCCGGCAAAGACCAACGATTGCCACCGTATCCCGGTGGACTGGTCCGGTGGACAGCAAAGTCTCTACTTCAACTTGGGCGCCACTGGTAATCCCCAGTTTACGGGCTGTCCTGTCATTCAATACTATACCTGCTTCGGGCACGCGAATAGCCTGGCCAGTGTCTGTCTCCAGTCTTTTCATGGTCAAATCTGGACCATAGGCAAGTAGGACCTCATCCTCACTATGGCCGCCATAATGGATGCGGACCGGGATCTCCATAAATGGTTCGACCTTTTGTACACCGTCTAGGCGGCTTATGTTGAGGAGTTCACTTTCCAATAGTAGAGAATCGAAACGGATAGCAATATCATAGCTCTGGCCTTCATAAAAATATTGGTCCATCATGTAATCGACAGCATCGAAAGTGAATAGGGATATCAACAGCAGGCTGACCGAAAATATCACTCCCAAGAGGGTAACGGCAAACCTACTCCGGTTGCGGTTGATATTGCGAAAGGTCATCTTCCAGCCGGAATCCAATCGTTTCCATAACGGCGGCAAATGCTCCAGCAGACTTTTCCCGCCGATTTTTGGGGGTTCTGTACCACCCGGCGGGATGCAGATAATCCGGCTATGAAACCGACAGCCAGACACATGACCAGACCGTTTATGATAGCCCTCTGATTGAAGCCCTGCAGGCCGGTGGGCAGGTTGAAATAGGTGGCATACAGCTCTATCATCTGGCCTGAAAGTACAACCCCCAGTATTACTCCCAGCACTGCCCCGGCCAGACTGATAGCCAAAGCATAACTTATGTAGTGAAACATTATTAGGTAATTGTGGTAGCCAAGTCCTTTCATCAATCCTATCTGCGCCCTTTGGGTCTTGATCAGGCGTCTGAGGATGACAAATTGGATAGCCGCGGCGATACCCAGAAATATCAGGGGAAGTACCGTGGTAACT
>JAKJCH010000014.1:0-4875 GCA_022706565.1 Bacillota bacterium
AGGGTCAGCTTGCGCCAAACCGCATAACCAGACTATTACCGCCCCTTTGACTGCATCAATCATTAGAACCGCCAGCGCTGGCCTTGTTCCCAATTGCCGGTATACATTCATGGTGCCGACGTTACCGCTTCCCATTCTACGAATATCCTTATTCCGTAATATTCGGACCAAGATGAAGGCAGTAGGTATGGCCCCGATCAAGAATGAACCTAACAGACTTACCCAAATAAGCAATATTTCACTCCAAATTACCATACGCCAAGACAATTTAGTGCGCCATGTGGGCCCGATTGGCAATACATCTTGGTGTTACCAATCACTGCTGCAGTGGTTGCGGGCAGTTATCCTGGGAGGCAACCCATCACCGGCAAACGCCGGAATTATTTTACCGGCTGCAAATGGAAGCGGTCTTAATGGGAAAGGCAGGCTATGAGATGGTCTCCCTCAAACTCCCCAATTATGCCTCAACCGCCTATCTCAATAATACCAGCCCGGGATCCTTCCCGGAATACGGTAATCCCCTTGAGTCCTTCCTTCCAGGCTCTCTGGTATAAATCAGAAATAGTGCTGGCGGGCGTAGATGCCGGTAGGTTGATGGTCTTGGAAATGGCGTTGTCCACCCACTTCTGTAAGGCCACCTGCATACCCAAATGATCATAGGCATCAATCTCCCGGGCTCCTTTGAACAACCGTTGTATACTTGCCGGTATTCCTTCTACTTCCTGACATGTTCCCCGGTTGGCCGCTTCATGCAGAACCGCTGCCTCCACCCCTTGCTTTTTACAAGCGGCTAAGAACAAGGGCGAAAATACATTCAACCTGTGAGGCTGCCCCTCCTGAAGATATGTCCTACGATAGGCTACTGCGAATATGGGCTCGATTCCATACCCCTCTACGCCTGCCAGTATACTAATAGTACCAGTGGGAGCGATGGTGAGACAGGAAGCGTTGCGGCGCGGTTGCTTTGATGCTGAGAAACTGGAGCGCTCCCATAAAGGAAAGTTACCCTTTTCGCGACCCAATTCGGAGGTTGCATACTCTACCTGTTCAGCTATAAACGCCATCAACCTTGCACTATGGCGCCGGCCTTCCAGACTATCATAAGGCAAACCCAGTTTGATAAGCAGGTCATGCAATCCCATAATACCCACTCCTATTTTACGGGTGGCCATGGACCTTTCCTTAATGAAAGAGAATGGGTATTCCCCCACGTCGACAAGATCATCCAGAAATCTCACCGCGGTTTGGGCTGTGTAAGCCAGTCGTTCCCAGTGTATATCGGATTGTGATTCATTCATCATGCGAGCCAGGTTAATCGAGCCCAATAAACAAGATTCGCCCGGGCTCAGAGGTTGTTCTCCACAGGGATTGGTAGCATTGATTACCTGTCCGGGAATAGGGTTGCCCGCTTGGATGTGATCCAGGAAAATAAGGCCTGGTTCACCACAGGCCCAGGCTGAGTCTACAATCTTCTCCCACAATAGCCGGGCTGGAATTATCCTCCGTGCCTCACCCCCAAAAGATAAAGTCCAATCCCCATCCTTGGCCAGAGTATGCATGAACTGGTCGGTGATCCCCACCGAGAGGTTGAAATTGTCCAGTTCCCCCTGGAGCTTGCACTCTATAAATTCGATTATATCAGGATGCGTGCAGTCCAGAATGCCCATGTAAGCGCCACGCCTTATCCCACCTTGGGCGATCATCGCCGCGCTGCAGTTGTAAAGGCGTATCAACTCCACCGGGCCGCTGGCCCTACCTTTCGTAGAGCGAATAATATCTCCTTTGGGCCTTATCTCTGAAAAATTGTAGCCTAATCCACCTCCATACTTGGCTATCATCGCTGATTCTAGTAAGGTCTGGTACATGGACTGAAGGTTGTCTTCGATACGCAGCACAAAGCACGCAGCCGGCTGCTGCATGGAGCCCGGTTTGCCCATATTGGCCCATATCGGAGTAGATGGGACGAACCACAGTTCACTGATCAACCGACTGAATTCGCATGCCCAGTATTCCTGCCGGTCCTTCTCAGCCGAGGCTGCGGCCCTGCTTATTCTGTACACCGCCTGCTCAGGCGTCTCGATCACCTGCCCCAGGTCGTCCCGTAATGCGTACCGGGCTTGGAATATGGTCAATCCGTCATTGGTCAGGTTCATTTGCCCCACTCCCTTACCATCAAGGATGGCTAGCCTGCCGGTTGCAGCTTGTATATTTTACCGCCAAAATCTACAATATACAGTTCATCGTCTTGGTCAACCCCGAAAGTGGATATATGCAGCTGGCTGTCCAACAGCTCCAGATTTGCCGGAGGTTGGCCAGGGTGGACGCGCAATGCCCAGATGCGGCCGGTCACGTAGTCTCCATAGATATATGCACCAATTAAGCTTGGCAGACTGGTTCCGTAATAAACATAACCGCCGGTAATAGATTGGCCCAGTGGATGACGGTACTCCCACACCGGCAGCTCCAGTCCCTCCTGGCTGCACTTGCTGGAAGCGGGATAGCAAATGCTGCCCTCCATTATGTTCCACCCGTAATTGCCGCCTTTTAGGATGATATTGATTTCTTCCACAGTATTTTGTCCCACATCAGCCGCCCAAAGATTTCCGTTGCGGTCAAAGCTGAACTTCCAGGGATTGCGCAGGCCATAGGCATATATCTCCTGCCGATTGCCACCGGTATTCCCAGCCAGCGGGTTGTCTGCCGGGATCCCGTATGCCAACCCCGGTATAGTATTATCAACATCAATGCGCAGAATCTTCCCCAGCAGGCTGCCCAGGTTCTGGGCATTGCCCTGCGGGTCTCCGCCCGAACCCCCATCACCGGTAGCTATATACAACAAACCATCCGGCCCGAAGGCCAGACACCCGCCGTTATGATTAGCGAATGGTTGGGGGATAGTCATCAATATTTTCTCACTGCCGGGAAGCCCCACCTGCGGATGCTGCTTAGTAGCCTGATAACCTGCTACAACGGTTTCGGTACGATTAGTGTAGTTTACAAAGAACAGACCGTTTTCGGCAAAGTTCGGATGAAAGGCCAACCCCAGCAGCCCTTTTTCAGAAGCGCTGCTGTCCACCCTATCACTGATGTCTAGAAAAAGACTAGCCGATGAGGTTTGCGGACTGTTTTCAAATGTGTAGATTCGGCCTGCCTTCTCTACCACGAAGATGCGGTTGCTGCCATCACCCGGATGTAAGAATACGACCGGTTGGCGAAATGACAAACCCGGATAAGCATCTACCAGCTCTAGAGGTATAACATCGATAGTCGGCGGGTTGTCCTGATTGTTGCCTGTTTGGTCTGGCGAGCCGGGGATTATAGAAACGGCCTCCCCTCTGCATCCGGCAATCAACAACATCACTACCAGAATAAACAGTTGATAGATTCGCTTCATAGATGTGCCCTCCGTTCCATTTGCTCGTTTAACACCAGCTTGCCTGAATGGTTTTCCAGCACCCCTCTAGAAACATTTACTTGTATCGATAAGGCTGCCGTGGTTACACTTATGATGTAGGATTATTTTTGAATGGGAGTCCCTATGAATGGCATCGACCCTCTAGCCCGTTTACTGATCACAACTGGTTTGCTTATCCTTGGTGTCGGCATCATCATGCTGATCAGCTCCAAGCTGGGATTGAGCCTATTCCGCTTGCCAGGTGATATTGTGATTAAACGGGATAATTTCACCTTCTACTTTCCATGGGTGACCGGAATAGTGATAAGCATTGTCCTTTCCCTTATTTTAGGCTTATTTGTGCGTAGATAAAACCCGATAATGGGCAATACACAATTGACCCGCGCCTGTTATGGCGGCAACTTGGCAACCAGAGCACGAACCGATTGGAATGAAGAAAAACTAAAACCGCGCAAACACGCGCGGTTACTTGTTTTTATATGGAGCCGAGCACAGGACTTGAACCCGCAACCTGCTGATTACAAATCAGCTGCTCTACCGATTGAGCTAGCTCGGCGCGGCAAATTAGATTTTAGCCCCCATGTCGGTTAAAGTCAAGATTAAGCTTTTGGAATGGTATCCCGCTTGTCCCAGGATTGATCTAAATCAGCGAGCTTGCTCCCGGTCTTCAAGATATTTCTCCAGTTTTCTTTTCACTCTCTGCAGGGCATTGTCTATCGATTTGACATGCCGCTTCAGGTCCACTGATATCTCTTGGTAGGATTTACCCTCCAGATAAGACATCAAGACCTTCCATTCAAGTGAACTGAGTATCTCACTCATCTTTTTTTCAATAAAGATAAATTCTTCGCGGCTGATAATGATTTCTTCGGGGTTGGTGATTCCGGTGGTGGTAATGATATCCATCAATGTGCGGTCGGATTCCTCATCATAAATGGGCTTGTTGAGGGATACATAAGAATTTAAAGGGATATGTTTCTGACGGGTGGCCGTTTTTATGGCGGTAATTATTTGCCGGGTAATGCATAACTCAGCGAAAGCTCTAAATGAGGTAAGCTTGTCCACACGATAGTCGCGTATTGCCTTAAATAGACCAATCATTCCTTCTTGAATGATATCTTCCCGGTCCGCTCCAATTAAAAAATAGGACCGGGCTTTTGCTCGCACAAAATTCTTGTACTTGTCGATAAGAAACTCAATCGCAAACTGCTCACCTTGTTGAGCTAATTCCACGGTTTCTTCGTCCTGCATCTCCGCGTAGGTGAGGTAGTACTCCTTCGCAGCGACGGAACTGATCATTCGATCGCCCCCATACTATGATTTTGGCAAGGTTTAAAAGCGACTTGTGTTTCCGAAAGGTTAAACCTATGATATTATAGCGATTTACACCCGAAACGTCAAGGCATGTCCGGGCAACAGCGCTGACGGATCACTTCATATATTATGATGCCTGCTGCGAC
>JAKJCH010000014.1:4950-18530 GCA_022706565.1 Bacillota bacterium
GATACTCACTAGCATATCACAGTTCTGACGCACCAGTTTTCTTATCCCCCTGCCCTCGCCGCCAATGACCAGTGCGGTAGGGGTAGGTATATTACTCAGAAAGTATTCACTGCCTCCCATGTCAGCCCCCACTACCCATAAACCCTGTTCTTTCAAGTCTTTGATGCACTTGACCAGGTTGGTGACCCGTGCCACCAACATATGTTCCACTGCTCCAGCGGAGGCCCGGACCACCGCCGCGGTTATCTCCACTGAGTTATGCTGGGGGATGATGACCCCATGGACGCCTGCACATTCTGCCGTCCTAATTATCGACCCCATGTTCTGCGGATCTTCAATCCCATCTAATAGTAATACGAAAGGAGGCTCCCGTTTTATGGCCGCTTTCTCTAAGATTGCTTCCGGGGTGGAGTATTCGTAACTATCGACCAAGGCCACTATCCCCTGATGATTGGCAACCGTATACATTCCATCCAGGCGTTGCTTGTCCACATACTGACTATATACCCCTTTTTTATGGGCTAAATTCAGCAGATCCTCTATTCTCTTGCCTCCCCGTCCTTCCTGAATAAATATTTTATGGACCCTGCGATTCCCCCGCAAAGCCTCCATAATGCTGTTGACTCCAGCTATTTTATCCTGCATACACTACGTCCTTTCCGCCATGGCCCTGGAGGATGCTCTCATGCCTTATCTCTTTAGTATGCCCGAGTGTCATCTTATTTTCCAAAGCTACAGAATACCGCGAAATAAGCGAAATAACTCTTCTTTTGTCCCGTGTCGAGTTTTGATCGCCTGCTGTCAGGCCTCACTGGCATACCTATCCAAGTACATGATCATACCGAATAATCACTATCGAGGTCGATAAATCGGAAGTGATGGCTGATAGGAGTAGGCCAATTGGTGAGCCAATACTGATCTTCACTCGCTGTAGGTCCGCTGTTATGGATCATCAGGGGGACACCATCCCGGCCCCGCCGATCAGATATTACCCCTATATGTTCCAGTCGCCCCCCAAATATAACGATATCCCCTGGCTGCCAATTGGTCAGATTGTTTACATCATTGGGCTTAATGTCGGTGGTCAACTCCTGGGCATATCGGGCCAGGAATACCTGGAGATTGCCGACCCGGCGAAAGTCGATATTGGGATCCGGGTGTTTTCCGGTTTCACCATAGGCCGCGGGTGACCGTCTGATATCATCATCTACCATTTCTTTAAGATTATATCCAGCCGCTGTAAAAGCCCTCCATATTACATCAGTGCAGGCCCCCCGTCCTTCTGGAGGGTAACCCTGATAATATGAAGCATCGTATACTGTCCCCTGCATTACTTCCTCCCGTGCCCCCCTGACGATATCAAGGGAGTCCGGGACTCCGTTGCGGTTTTGGTCCTGCGAGGACACCATTTGGGGTACAACACAGGCCGGGCTCGGCTCAAAAAAGCTGGTAGGGCTGAGTGAAGCGATCCGTCCCTTGTCCCAATTCAACAGCAACACCGAGACTGCGACAACAACAATTATCACCGCTATCAGCCAAAACTTCTGTTTCTTGGCGTGCACACTTTCCCTCCCAGTAGCTGTTATGAATCACCTGTTGAAACATTTTACCACCCTATTAAGATCATAAATCAATGCCTTCTCCATCCGAGGTATGAATCGTTAGGTATTGTAGCCCCCATCTCACCCATCCGACTAATCCTATAATCATAGAATTGATGACGGCGAGACATCAGGCTAATCTTACCTTACAACCGGTGGATGTGCTTAACTGCCGTAAAACTGCCTCTACCATATTCTCACAGCCGGCGGGGTGGCTCACATAATCCTCCAAGGCCGCCAGGGAGCGGGGGAAGAATTGGCGATACACGGCTTTCAGTCGGTGAACAACTGCCGGATAGGGATTGAGGCAATCTACCAATACCTCTTCAACTCCGACATCTTGAAACTGCATCAGCATATCCTCGAGGATTTCATAGCGATCTGTCAGCCCGGGCAGCAACGGGGCAATAAACACCCATACCGGCAGGCCGGCCTGGACTAGCTTCCGGGCTGCCTTCATGCGCCGGGCAGGGGCTGAAGCCCCCGGTTCCATGATCCGCGCTACGTGGTTATCAATAGTGGTAATCGTGAATCCAACTCTACACCCTGGCAGTTGCTGTAAAATCGGAATGTCCCTCTCTATCAAAGCCGATTTAGTGAGTATATCGACCTCGAGCAATTGATATTGGGCCAGCCGCAGCAGGCAGGATCGGGTAATATTGAAAGAAGCTTCAGCAGGTTGATAAGCATCGGTCACTGAACCAAAAATCACCTTGCCACAAGGTTGAGAGCGGCCGCCCATCTGTTTGGACAACACCTCGGCGGCATTTACCTTAACGTCCAGGAATTCGCCCCATTTCTCTTTATGACCGCTAAAACGGCACATAAAGCTGGCATAACAGTAAACGCAGGCATGGGTACACCCCACGTATGGATTCAGGCAATAATCGCAGCCCGGAATCCCGGTTTTGTTGAGCACTGATTTGCTGATTATTTCGCGTGGTATGATTCGGCCGGTCATCGCTTGCCCCGATTCCGTGTAGCCATGAATTCGCTTGAGTCAGTAATAATGGCAGTTATATTAGCCGATGGAAGATTTCGAAAATCTATATGATCGGGTTAAAGATGTCGTCAGTTATTATCACCTGGGCATAATGCTGTTCCGGAAAATTCATATCATAGGGTATATCGTCAAACAAGGCGGGCATTTTCCCGCGGAAATAAAGGAGAAGCGGGATGGCCACCTGGCGCATTTGGGGATGAGCCGCCGTATCACAACGCAAACGGAAAAAATGCCGCCATTCCCTGAGGTTATAGGTAACCACAATCTCCGTCTTCAGCGAATTAGGCAATATGGAGCGGGCTTCCTGGGGCGAGCAGCCATTGGCGAGCATAGCCATGTAGTTCTTTTCTGATAACTGGCATGATTCGAACCAAAGTTGGTAATCGCGGTCTCGCCCCTGGAAGAAATAAGGCTCTATAACCGTTATCTCGTTACCGAACTTGGCCTTGCTGTACCGGCAATAGCGAGTGCTTTCCTGGCTGTAGGCGGCAATACGATGCCTCACCAGTTCGTGCGAGATGCCACGGTCGATAATCAACAATACTGTGGCCTTCTCATGTTCGATTATCGATTCATGGCCCATAGTCAGTTTGGACTTAAGAAAATGGGGGTTAACAGTTCCGGTCATCATGTCCTCGGATTTGTAGCAGGTTCGGGCGTAACGTTCCAACCGGTGGAACAACCCCTGGTTGAGTTCAGTCTCTGGTATCAAGATCTGTGGCTGCTGTATTATCATGCTTATCACTGCCCCCCTTGCTCGTCATTATCACTCGGGATAAGTATACACAAAAATCTGCCTCGCCACGTATAAGCTATCGGCAGATTTTCTGCTCCTTTTTAGTATGATAACACTATGTCGCTTCCGATATTGTCGGGAAAAAATGCTGGCCACACTAGCGTCAGCAGTCAATCCTTATCTGTTTAAACTATTTCTTCGCTCAGTTCCAACAGTTCCTGCAATCTTCGCTGGTCTCCTTTAAGGTAGAGATATCCAATTAGTGCCTCGAAACCAGTGCTGAGACGGTATTCCTGCATATCTGCATTCTTTGGCGGAGTGCTCTTGGCATTACGCCCCCGCCTGACGATATCCTGTTCGGTTGCCGGCAGCTGGCTGAAAATGTTTTTTATCACCCGGGCCTGGTGTTCAGCCTTCACCTTCTGAACGGCATCCAGGTGAATCTCTCTGACTGGCCGTTGCCCGGCGGCTACCATCCGGGTCCGCACCATCAATTCATAGACAGCGTCCCCTACATATGCCAACAACAACGGGGAATACTGATCAAGGGTCCGCTCATCCAGGGGCTCATGCATCAACAATTTTCCACCGGACCCCTTCTCTGGTATCCTCTAGTGTGATACCGACACCTTTCAATTCATCCCTTAACTTGTCAGCCCGATTATATTCCTTGGTGTTTTTAAAATCCTGCCGCAATGCTACCAGGAAATCCATAATTGCATCTATTTGTGGAGCCTTCTCATAACGGAACTGGCTGCCACCAGCTTTATCTTCGACCTTGATTTCTTGACTATTCAGAAAATCCCGCAGGGAATCAGCCAGCGCATAGTGCTTGTCTTGGCGGGCCTGGTTCCTCATGGTCAATATGATGTTGAGCAAATTATCTACGCTCTGCTGGTCATCTGTGGCTGTCTCCATAAATATTCCCAGTACTCCCCCCAGGTTGCTGAAAGTCTCCATCGCTTGGCGCAAAACCGCCTTATCTGCCGCCTGATTAGGATCAGCACTGGATACGAATGCGTTAATCTGATGAGATAGTTCAAACAAGAATCCCAAGGCCTTAGCGCTGTTGAAATCATCATCCATGGCTTCGATAAACTTGTCCTGCATTTCCTTTGCCTTTTCTGTCAGTTCCGATACCAAAACCTGCGGAACCGGTTCGATAGTTGTCCCGGTCAAAAATTCTTCCGCCAGTATCTTGGTTGTCTTCAGGCGCCCCAACGCCTTTTTGGCCTCCTCCAGCTTGCCATCGTCAAAATCCAGCGGGCTGCGGTAATGAGTGGCTATAAGGTAAAAGCGTACTACATCGTGGGGGTAGCGGGCTAGTATGTCACGCAGGATGAAAAAATTCCCCAGGGACTTGGACATCTTTTCACTATTGACGGTTATGAAGCCATTATGCATCCAGTAGTTCACGAACGGTTTGCCAGTATAAGCTTCCGCTTGGGCAATCTCATTTTCATGATGAGGAAATATCAAATCAGCCCCGCCGCCATGTATGTCCAACGTCTCCCCCAGGTATTTGGTGGACATTACTGAACACTCTATATGCCATCCAGGTCTCCCCGGTCCCCAGGGGCTTTCCCAAGATGGTTCGCCTGGCTTGGCCCGTTTCCACAGAGCGAAGTCGACCGGTTCTTCTTTGCGCTCATCCACTTCAACCCTGGCCCCGGCCAGCATATCCTCCAAAGAACGTCCGGATAGTTTTCCATAGCCCTGGAACGCTTTTACCCGGTAGTAGACATCACCGTCTACCTCATAAGCGTAGCCTTTGGCGATCAAACCTTCTATTGCAGTTATTATGTCCGGGATGTGATCACTCACCCGGGGATGGATATCGGCCCTGACAATCCCCAATGCATCAGCATCTGCAAAGTATTCGCGAATATAACGCTCCGCTAGCTGGATGGGATCGTCACCCTCTTCGCGGGCCCGGTTGATTATCTTATCATCAACATCAGTAAAATTCTGTACGTAGCGTACGCGGTAACCTCGAAAAGCCAGGTATCGTCTCACCATATCAAAGACAACTAGTGGGCGGGCGTTGCCCAGATGAATGTAGTTGTAGGTGGTCGGTCCGCAAACATACATGTTGACTTGACCTGGATTAAGAGTTACTAACTCTTCTTTGCGGCCACTCTGGGTGTTGTATATCTTCATTTGCCGCTGCCTCCTTCTGCAATCTCTCTACCTTTTGCTCCAGTTCATTGATAGTCGCCTGCATAGCTGCCAGAGCATCGGCAACCGGGTCGGGAAGGATATTATGATTGAGATCGACCTCTTCATAACCATCTGCCATTTTCAGACCGTTATAGGCCACCACCCGACCAGGAACCCCTACCACTGTACAATGCGGCGGAACTTCTTTGATCACCACCGAACCGCCACCGATTTTGGCATGATCACCTACTTTAAAAGATCCTAGGACTTTGGCTCCAGCACTGATAGTAACATTATTGCCGATAGTTGGATGCCTCTTGCCCTTCTCTTTACCCGACCCCCCCAGAGTTACTCCCTGGTATATAGTAACATTATCACCTATCTCGGTAGTCTCTCCAATCACTACTCCGCTGCCGTGGTCAATAAAAAAGCCTTTACCTATCTTGGCTCCCGGATGGATCTCGATCCCGGTTAAAAAGCGGCTGATATGTGATACCAAACGGGCAAGAAAATACAAACGCCGGTTATAAAGAAAGTGGGCAATGCGGTGGTTGATGACGGCATGAAAACCTGGGTATAAAAAAATTATTTCAACGATACTGCGAGCGGCTGGGTCTCGGTCGAAAACAACCTGAATCTCACGTCGGATTGCATCCAGCATTGTCCAAGACTCCTTTCTAAAACTTAATTCCCAAACAAAAACCTTTCATCCCTATACCAGAGACGAAAGGTTTAGCTTCCGCGGTTCCACTCTGCTTGAGCACCATCTGCTGCTCCGCTTCAATTGATCTTAACGGTTCTCACCGGGTATACCTACTGGTAGCTTCAGTACACCAGCTCCCGGGCGCACTTCAGACGACTTCATACTGGGGGAGGGCTCTCAGCCGGTGACCCTCCTTCTCTGGCAGCGATAGACGCTTACTTTTCCCGTTCCCTGCATTTCAGATTATGAACATATCTCATTATATTCAAGTACGGCGAATCGTGTCAACCAACTCCAGACTATCACCCCAGTGTTTCTTGGTAATTGCGGCAATCTGGCCCAGCCAACATCAGCACATCCTATCCGCTCTGTGAAAGAACTCCTGACGTCACTCATTTCGAGTCTATCCAAAGGTATTAATTGCTCGTTCAATGCGGCGCAAGCACTCATCGCGGCCCAGCACCAGGATCAGATAGGGTAATTCAGGTCCGTGGGTGCAGCCAGTCAAAGCGCTGCGTAACGGCATGTAGACATCCTTGGCCTTCAAATTCAACTTCTTGATTGTACCTTTGATGAAGGTCTTGACCTCTTCCGGGTGACTAAATTCAGCCAGATCACTGTGAACTGCGGACAAGACTGTTTGGGCCAACTCCGACGACAGCGCTTGCCGCGCCTCCTCATCCCATTCAACCTCGCGGAAGAATAAGCCCGCTTGGCTATTAATATCAGCCAGACAGACCAGATGATCACGTACTGCTTGTACCATCAAGCAGTAACGTTCTTGGTCCAATTGGCTATACATTTCTGACCATTCCGAAGCCGCCAGGTAAGGTCTCAACAGCTCGGCCAATTCCGAGACTGATTTCTGCTTGAGATACTGCTGGTTCATCCAGTTAAGTTTATCCATATCAAATACCGCCGGGCTTTTCGCTACCCTTTCCAAAGTGAAAGCCTGAATCAGTTCTTCCCGGCTGAGGATCTCTTGTTCACCCTCTGGCGACCATCCCAGTAAGGCTAAAAAATTGAATAGTGCTTCGGGGAGGTAGCCCATCTGACGGTATTGCACCAGAGAGGTGGCTCCATGACGTTTGCTCATCTTCTGGCGATCGCTGCCCAGAATCAAAGAAATGTGGGCAAACTCCGGGCGGGTAAAATTTAGGGCGTCATATAGCATCAATTGCCGAGGGGTATTGGATAAGTGCTCTTCAGCCCTGATTACGTGGGTTATTCCCATCATTACATCATCAATGACCACCGCAAAGTTGTATACTGGAATACCATCCGATTTTAGAATAATGAAGTCACCGCTATTGTCACTTTCAAACGTGACTGAGCCCCTCACCAGATCGTTCACTACGTAGATCTGGTGGGCTGGCACCCGGAAGCGCACACTAGGTCTTAATCCACTGCCCAGTCTTTGCCGGACCTCTTCATCACTCAAGCCACAGCATTTACCGGAATAACGCTGCATCTGCCCACTCTGCAACTGTTGAAGGCGTTCATGTTCCAGCTCCTCCTGAGTACAAAAGCAGTAATAGGCATCACCTTGCTCAATCAGTTTCTGAATGTATTGTTGATATATTTCCAGGCGTTCGGTTTGCCGGTAAGGACCGTTTTCTCCGCCCTTCTCTATCCCCTCGGTCCATTGAATCCCCAGCCATTGCAAGGATTCAAGAATCTCTTCTTCGTACTCGCGCCGGGATCTTTCGAGATCGGTATCCTCAATTCTGACCACGAATTCCCCCCCCTGATGAGCAGCGAACAAATAATTAAACAAAGCTGAGCGCGCCCCGCCGATATGTAACGGTCCGGTCGGACTAGGTGCAAACCTGACCTTGATCTTTTTCATCTCGTTCCCTCCCTTATTGCGGGTAATTATAACCGTTAGCCATTAAAACGGCAACTGCAGCACCTGCAGGCTGCCGTTGGGAAAGGTGTTTATAAGGACTCCACTTCACCATGGACGTCGTTTGGGTTACTATCTTGAGGAACTTAGATCACCGGGCAGGCATCCTAGGAGTGCTTTTTCCGCTATTGGAGGATGGCTTGGTAGACTCCCAGGTAATCATTCACCATTCGTTCTTTACTGAACCGTTCCTCAACCCAATCGCGACAGGCTGGCCTGTTTAAGCGGGTTATATCCTTGACTGCTGCGACTGCCTCTTCGAAAGATAGTACCAGAAACCCTGTCTCCCCATCCTTTATCACTTCGGCCATAGAACCCCGGTTATAAGCGACTACCGGCGTTCCGCAAGCCATGGCTTCGACAACGCTAAGTCCGAAAGGCTCGGCAAAGTATATGGGATGCAGTAAGGCCAAAGCCCCCCGCAAAAGCTCACTCCTGGATTCCGGTCCGACCGATCCGACATAGACAACATTCTGATCAAGATAAGGGGCAACCTTTGACTGATAATAGTTTTGGTCCTGGATGATACCTGCCATCACCAGTCTCATCCCCAGGCGCCGGGCAATCTGGATGGCATCATAAGTGCCTTTATCAGGATGGATGCGTCCGAAATAGAGCAGATAATCATCCGGATTATCATTAAAACTAAATAAGTCTAGATCTATTCCATGATATACATTGGCGAAATAATCAAGCTGCGGATTGCGATCGGCGATGCTTATGGAAACATAATAATTGTTGTTGTTGTATGTGTGATATACCGGCAGAATGTTGGGGCTGGAAAAGCCGTGAATGGTTGTAACCATCGGCGTCTTTACCAATCGGCTGTATGTCAAGGGAAGAAAGTCATAATGGTTGTGAATAATATCGAACTCCCCCGCCTGTTCGAACATATGGGCAATATGCAGACATTCCCATACCTTGGCATCAATGCCCGGGGTTTCCTCATAAGGGGTGGGGCAGACCGCTTCCAACCGTCCATTAGTGAGGGAGTCCGCGGTGGCGAACAGGGTAACTTCCATCCCCCGGCTAATCAAGCCTTCTGTCAACATCGAAACAATGGCTTCCCACGGTCCATAGTGTCGCGGCGGGGTGCGCCAGGCAATCGGGGCCAAGAGAGCGATCTTCATACTTTCACCTCAATCTGATGCAGGTTCTGGCGCTCATGGAGCGTATTGTCCATCGGCCAGTCCTGCCTTATATCTTTGGTAAAGTACGATAAGATTATGCCATCTCTATGTGTAAAACTTCGTTGCCTCCAGCAATTGGCCGTAAAAAATCTCTGTCCAGACCAGTGTGTCCGTCAGAGAGTAAAGGGATGGCTTTAGCTAATGCTCTCTATCAATGCTATTGCTTGGGAGGCGATACCCTCACCCCGCCCTGCAAATCCTAATCCTTCTGTGGTGGTAGCTTTAATGCTAATCTGTTCCGGCTCTATGATCAGAGTTTGGGCCAATTTAGCCCGCATGGCCGGAATATAAGCTGCCAGTTTCGGCCTCTGGGCGATTATTGTGCAATCGACGTTTATAATTCTCCAACCCACATCCATAAGCAATTGTCTTACTTTTTCCAGCAAGCGACAGCTGTCGATATCCTTATATTCCTCCGCCGTATCGGGAAAATGACCGCCTATATCACCCAATGCGGCTGCTCCCAGAAGGGCGTCACATATGGCATGAATCAATACATCCGCATCGGAATGACCCAGCAAGCCCATCTCAAAGGGGATGTCCATCCCTCCCAAGACCAACCGGCGCCCTTCGACCAAGCGGTGGACATCATAGCCGGAGCCTATCCGCAAAGATCGTGCCGTCATATTAGACTCTGCCCCTTAGCAGCGCTTCCGCCACTATCATGTCCTGGGGCGTAGTTATCTTAATATTGTTGTAATCACCGGGAACGATCTTGACGCGGCCTATATAACGTTCGAAAAGTGACGCGTCATCGGTTCCCAGGAACTCTTCCTCCCGAGCCTCCCGATAGGCTGTAACCAACTCAGTGTAGTTAAAGACTTGGGGCGTCTGAATGGCATATACCGAGGTTCGATCCAAAGTCTGGCGCACAAAGCCATCCCTGTCCCCCAATTTGACAGTATCCCGGCTAGCTATGCCGGGAATGGCTGCACCCCATTCCCGGGCTTCGGCCAGCAACCGTGTCAATACTTCCGCAGACAACACCGGTCGTGCTCCGTCATGCACAGCCACCAGGTCAGTGTCTGCTCCCAGTTGTTGCAGCCCAGCCCAAACAGAATCTTGTCTTTCCTGACCTCCTGGAACAACTGCGGCCACCTTATTAAACTTAAATCGTTTAACAATTTCTTCTTTACAATAGTCAACCTCATCCCGGGCACAAACCACCACTATTTGGTTGACTACTGGAAGTTTCTCAAAGAATTCCAGGGAATACGATAAGACCGGTGCCCCTTTTAGAAGCATGTACTGCTTGTTGGTAGTAGTCCCCATACGGCTGCCTTTACCAGCCGCCGCAATAACAACCCGAAGGTTGTCAACCATACATATTCACCTCTTGCAATGTTTCACCCGACAAGCTGGTTTTCCCGATACCAGCACTCCGCTCTTCCCTCATCTTGCGGCTGAATATCATCCGGCCGGCGGCGGTTTGGAATACACTGGTCACCATAACTTCCAGGTTATGGCCTATTTCCATTTGTGCATCCTCGACCACTACCATCGTACCGTCTTCCAGGTAGCCGACCCCTTGTCCGGGTTCCTTGCCTTCCTTTAATATATTAATATACATGGTTTCACCGGGATAGACAACAACCTTAACCGCATTGGTCAACTCGTTTATGTTCAATACCTTAATACCGTGTAATTCTGCGACTTTGTTGAGATTAAAGTCGTTGGTTATTATACTTGCGTGCAACCTTTTGCATAATCTAACTAGTTTCATGTCAACTTCCTTTTCTTCACTGACTTCACTATCGATAATGCGAATACTGATGGCTGGGTCTTTCTGCATCTTGGATAGAAGGTCAAGGCCACGACGCCCTTTACTGCGACGCAGATTATCAGATGAGTCAGCAATATGCTGCAGTTCCTCAATAACAAACACCGGCACCATCAAGGTACCTTCCAGGAACTTGCTTTGGCATACATCATAGATGCGTCCATCGATGATCGCACTGGTATCCAATATTTTGTTTAGCTCGTCATGTTTTTCAGTGTAACGATCCGACCCGGTCAGTTGCCTGGGTAACATTTTCCAGACGTCCGCAGCCCTCCGGCTGCCGATTTTCATCCCCAGGTAACCGCACAAAACAAAGGTGATGATGGTTAAATAATTGCCTGCACCGCGCATTGCCGAAAGAGGGTAAGCGCTCAGTAATCCCACCAGAGCCCCGATTATCAATCCGGCACTGCCGCATAACAACACTTCGATCGAGGTATTGTCCAGCCAGCGGTTAAGAATTGCAATACCTCGGGCCAACAAATCCAATAAAAGCTTCCCCGAAATATAGAACAGCACACAGATAAGTACTCCGGCCCCAATCTGCCAGACAACTCCTAAAGCCCAATACTTCATCAACGAATAACTCCCCCATAAACCTGCCAGAACTCCAAACAGTATCAACTGCCACGAAATGAATCTATTTTTCATTTAAGAAATCACCTCCTGATAATATCATTCTAGAAAATGGCAACTATTATACTTAACAGAAGAATTATGGTAGTTCGACCATAAAACAAGCGGTCAGCTCCCTCTCGGAACCTACCGCAATATATTAACAAACGAACTGCGGGCGTAATTGACAAGGCATTTGGGCTAAGACTATAATTATCTTTAGCTGAATGGCGTAGATACGGGGGGGAGAAAGCATTTTATGAAAGACCTGATATGTGATGAGTTTCAGAATACAGTCGGAGACCTCCTAATAAGACACCATAGTTTAATAGATGTTCTCAGTAAACTGTCTGAATGCAATAGCCGGGTGAATCGATCGGTTATTAAAGCTGTAACTGATTGCGGATGTGTATGTATTGAAGCCAAAAAAGTCGATATACCGGAGCACCTGGAGTCCGTAGCCGAGTTGAAAGCCTGTTTGGACAGCCATCTTCGCGGGAATTTGTGCCCCAAGTGCAATGAAGTGATCATGTGCGAAATGGGTAAACTTTTATTCTATACTGCTGCTCTGTGCAATATCCTGGATATAAATCTTTATGACGTATTTATCAAGGAAAACAAAAAAGCCCATGCACTGGGCTATTTCAATATGACTTGATATTCATCTGGACTCTTTAGAAACCGCCCGGTGGCGGTTTCTTTTTTGCCCTGAGCCAAGAGCATTATTGCCTCCGATTCATCATAACCGCTCGGTATTAAGCATGAAGGCCTCGCGTGACATATCCACCGGGGTTGATTATACCATATACTCCAATAAGAACTGTTCTCGCATTCTCATTAGGCCATTCTTAATGGATCTGGCTCGGACCTCGCCAATTTATAAACGCTAAACTAAAAGTGAACCAGGGAATTGAAAAACGCTAGCGAAAAAGCGGACCACTCTGCCAACCAAATCCCCTATCATTAGGATTGTGAGATCTTAATGAATTAGGGGGAAATAGGAGTGATCAGAGTGGACCAATATCAGGATATCAGAGAAATGTACATAAAGGAAGGGATGTCTCAAAGAGCGATAGCAAGAGAGCTAGGAATCTCACGAAATACGGTGCGGCGTTACTGCCAGGGAGCGAATGTACCATGGGAGCGGAAACCTGTCGACCGGGCAGCAAATGTTGTTACACCCGCGGTAGTAGAGTTCATAAAATCATGTTTAAGGGAGGATGCCCAAAGCCCAAATCCAAAGCAAAAACATACGGCCGGGAGAATCCATGAGCGTTTATGCGAAGAGAAAGTATTTACCGGAGGCGCATCCACTATTCGCCGCGCCGTCCGGGAACTCCGGGAGAAGCAGCCCAAGGCCTTTGTCCCCCTGTCCTTTGACCCTGGCGAAGCCACACAAGTTGACTGGGGACAGGCCACAATCATCCTTAACGGAGTAAAAACCCCAGCCCATATCTTTTGTATGCGGCTATGCCATAGCATCGCTCCGTTTGTCATAGCATACCCCACTGAGCGGGAAGAGTCCTTTTTGGAGGCGCATATCAAAGGCTTTGAATTCTTCGGGGGAGTAAGCCGTGACCTGATCTATGACAACTTAAGAACAGCGGTTAAAGAAGGCTGGGGCAAAACTGCCCGGGAGCAAGACAAATTCGCCGCATTCAGAGCCCATTACGCCTACCGGCCACTGTTCTGCAATCCAGGCGAAGGCCACGAAAAGGGATTGGTTGAAAACCTGGTCGGCTATGCAAGAAGGAATTTTCTAGTTCCCCTTCCCGAAGTGGCTAGTTTCGAGGAACTCAACCAACTCCTGGAACAGCGATGCGCACGATACATAGAACACCACCATGTCAGAGGACGGGATATGAGTGTCAAAGCGGCCTTTGCGC
>JAKJCH010000150.1:0-268 GCA_022706565.1 Bacillota bacterium
AGAAGGAGGAGAGACTAACATGCCGATAATAAACGTCAAGATGCTGGAGGGCCGTTCCCTGGAGCAGAAACGGGAACTAGCCGAAGTCCTGACCCGGGAAACGGTGCGGATTCTGAATATAAAACCGGAAGTCGTTGAGATGGTTATCGAGGAATATCCCCGCACCAATTGGGCATCAGCAGGCCAATTATATTCCGATAAAAAATAATTGGGCTAGCAGTCCCAGGTATTATGAATATCCAAAAAATGTATTGACACCTCTCCCCTC
>JAKJCH010000150.1:278-4190 GCA_022706565.1 Bacillota bacterium
AAACTGATTTCAGATTTAGTGATGCACTAATTTTCACAAAGATGGGAGAGGAGAAATCGTATGGTCAATGTCACTATCAATGGTATCAGCATCGCGGTACCAGAGGGATTTACGGTGATGCAGGCGGCCAAGGCGGCCGGCTTTGAGATCACATCCCTGTGCAGCCATCCTGACCTTAAAGTGAGAGACAACTGCAAGGTCTGCATGGTCGATATCAACGGTGAGTTGAAAACCGCCTGTGCTGAAACAGTCACGTCGGATATGGTCGTAAATACCTACAGCCCGGAGATTATCACCGCCCGGCAAAAGAACCTAAAGAAAATCCTGTCAGTCCATCCCCAAGATTGTTTGAACTGTGCCCGTAATCTAAACTGCGAACTCCAGAACCTGGCCAACACCTTGCTTATCCGGGAATTCTCCAATCGGCCCCTGCAGATTCCCAAGGACCGGTCCACCCCTTCCCTGGTTCGCGACATGTCCAAATGTACTCTATGCCAGCGCTGCGTAGAGGTCTGCAATGACATTCAAACAGTGGGGGCTTTGGAGGTTGCCAATGGTATTGTGCAGACGGTTGACGGTTTGCTACTGGCTGAAACCAACTGCGTGGTATGCGGCCAATGTGCCTTGGCCTGCCCCGTAGGCGCCATCGTAGAGAATGAAGAGATGGACAAATTCCTGGCCGCGGTCGCCGATCCGGACAAGATCGTAATTACCCAGATCGCCCCGGCAGTTAGAGTAGCGGTAGCGGAAGCAGTGGGAATGCCGACTGGATCGTTGGATATGCTGAAATTCGTGGCTGGGCTCAAAATGCTTGGCTTTGATTATGTTTTCCATACCAACTTCACCGCTGACCTCACTATTCTCGAGGAAGGCAACGAGTTGCTCAAGAGACTGCAGACCGGCGGCACCCTGCCCATGATCACCTCCTGCAGCCCCGGCTGGATAAACTTCATTGAAACCTTCTATCCTGACAAACTCGATCACCTTTCCACCTGTAAGTCGCCGCAGCAGATGTTTGGAGCCCTGGCCAAAACATACTGGGCCGAGAAGATGGGAATCGATCCGGCCAAGATTTACTCGGTTTCCATCATGCCCTGCACCGCCAAGAAATTTGAGGCAGCCCGTCCGGAGATGAACTCCAGCGGATACCAGGATGTCGACCTGGTCTTGACTGTCCGTGAGTTGGGTAAGCTGTTCCGAATGGAACCGATCGATTTTGATAAACTGGCCCCGGCCAATTTTGACTCTCTGCTGGGAGCCTACACCGGTGCGGCAGTTATATTCGGCGCCTCAGGCGGTGTCATGGAAGCTGCCCTCCGCACCGTATATGAGGTTGTGACCGGAGAAACGCTTGAGGATGTCAATTTCAACGTTTGCCGCGGTTTCGAAGGCATGAAGGAAGCAGAAGTAGACCTGGCCGGCACCAAGGTCAAAGTAGCGGTAGCCAACTCGTTGGGCAACGCCAGGAAGATCATGGATGATATTAAAGCCGGCACCTCTCCTTACCACTTCATCGAAGTGATGTGCTGCCCCGGCGGCTGCATCGGCGGAGGCGGCCAGCCTATCCCATCCACCATCGAGAAACGGAAAGAGAGGATCGATGCCATCTATGCTGAGGACGCCGGAGAGCCTCTGCGCAAGTCGCACGAAAATCCCGAGGTCAAGTTCCTATATGAGGATTTCCTCCATGAGCCCTTGGGGCACAAGTCTCATGAGTTGCTGCACACCCATTACCATCCGCAAAAACAATAGATAAGAAACTGTGACCATGATGCCAGAGGCCGATGCGCTTCTGGCATTCTTTTGCCTCAGATTACTAATTATTGTGTACGCCAGACAATTGCAGGAATTCTTCCACCCATCGGCGAAATATCCCAACATATTCACCCAATACTTATCCTTAATTTCATACCAGCCCTTGTAACCGGAAACATGATCTCACCCTATCCACAGCATCGATTACTTTAGGCAAGGATTATGGGACCCGCTTTGATACCGTCGACTGTTAGATAGAAAGAAGCCTGCATTGTATTGTTTGGGATTGGCGAGGAGGCTGGAAATGAACAAATTGGAAGGATTCTATGAACTCGACAAAATGAACATACCTTCCGTACCATGGCGGCATTTCACCGGAGAAGAATCCCTGGATCCGAATCTGCTGTGGACGGTGCGGGCAGCCGTTCAAACCGGTAAGGATTTCAATCTTCCCCGTGCCATCGGTGTGACCGCCGAGGAGGCGATGGCCCAAGGAAGAGAATTCCTGGCCAACCTGGCAGAGAATGACCTGGTGATCTATTATCCTTATTTCGTGGCTATAAAAAGCGGGGTGATAGATATCCAGGAAAACCGCACCATCATCGAAGCCGTGGACAAGGATCTCTGGAACCTGACTACGCGCGGTCACAAAGACCTGACCATTATTGTCAACCATATGAATAACGATTATAGCACCTATGGAAACAGTTCCTTCTTAGAAGAGGGCGAGGTGCAGGAACTGCTCAAATATGCTGCCCGGATCAGATCAGCGCAACGGAGTGCCATATTTGCCAACAGTTCTGTACTGGTGGAATGGTGCTATGCTGTCAATACCAATGTCAAACGTGAGATGTTGGGCGAAAAATACCTGGTGTTCATGGAATGCCGTACCATTGATACCTAATCGCATTTACACCAAAAAGAATGCGATCGCGATTATGACATAGGCGGCCACCAGCAACACCCCTTCGAACCAGTTGGACTCGCCATCGATGCTGATAAATTGCGAAATGACTACCGCCAGAGCCAGCACCACCAACTCGTAATAATTGAACATTATGGTCATCGGGGTGCCGAAAGCGAAGCTGAGCAGGACCAGGATGGGGGTCACCAGCATGGCTATTTGAGTACTGGAGCCCATGGCTATTTCGAACGAAAGATTCATGCGGTTTTTGAGGGCTACCGTTATTGCAGTGAAATGTTCGGCCGCATTACCTATTACCGGGATGATTATTATTCCAATGAAGAATTGCGACCATCCCAGGGTCTCAGTCACACTCTCGATCCCCCCCACCAACAATTCACTTTCCAGGGCGATCAATCCCGTACTTATGGCTAGCAAGGCAACACCCTTGCCGATGCTCCAATGAGTGGTCTCCTGTTCGACTTCACAGATATCATGCATGGGCCGGTCCTTGGCAAACCACAAGCCTGCCAAGTACAGCAGCAGCAGTATAACTGCAACAATCAAGCTGAATTCCTCCAGGGCGTGATGCTGCTGCCCCCCGGGAAAGAATACCGCCGGTATGACCAAGGCGATGATCGCCAGGAACATCAGACTGGTCTGGTTGCTGAAATGAACCCGGTCGAACTTCTGCTCCCCGTTTTTCAATCCCCCGAGCATAATAGAAAAACCTAGTACCAGCAATATATTGCCCAGTATGCTTCCAGCGATTGAAGCCTTCACTACATCAAACAAGCCCGCTCGAAGCGCGAATATGGTGATCAGCAACTCGGTAGCATTGCCAAAAGTGGCGTTGAGGAGTCCCCCGATTCGCTCACCGGTATGGCAGGCCAGGCTTTCAGTGGCCTCCCCCATCAGTCCCGCCAGTGGAACGATCGAAAGACAGGCGGTGAAAAATGTGGCTAGATCGTTACCCGCGTAACGAAAATAGATGCTGAAGGGAATTGCCAGCAATAAGATCCTCAAATATTTGCCCATCTTGTTTGAATACCCTCATAAGTAGTAGATACATCGTTAAGGATATTAATATTATAATAGTTGCTCGGTCATAAATGTTGTACTTCAGGCATCACTCGCAAGTTAAGTCGGTACGTTCCTTTTCGGGTCTGGGCCGGCAGTTACAAAGAATACAGGTGTTGGCCGGTAACAGCATCCAAAGGGAATACCTCGCACATCTCGTTCAATACCTGTAT
>JAKJCH010000151.1 GCA_022706565.1 Bacillota bacterium
ACCGTCTAGCTTATTTGTTGCTGGAACATCTGCTGTCAACCCGTACCTTCCGCGGTCCAGTCTGCCGCTCGCTGTCCACTACTCACAACCTGGACCGGATTGCCCGGCAAAACGGATTGAGCGTTATCGAGACCCGGGTGGGCTTCAAATACATCTCGGAATGCCTGCGTGAGAAAGGTTGTATACTGGGAGTAGAAGAAAGCGGAGGTTTGAGTATTTTTGGCCATGTGCCCGAAAAAGATGGCATCCTGGTGGGCCTGCTGGCTGCTGAGATGATCGCCGCCACCGGCAAAACATTCCGAGAACTTAATCAGGAAGCGGTGGCCAAATACGGACTAATGGAAACCGAGCGGCTGGATGTAAAGGTTACCGCCTTGGAAGGTGAGCGAATCCTGGCTGACTTAAAGGGTTATCAACCCAAAGCCATCGCCGGGATCCCGGTCGACAGATTTGACGAAACCGAAGGTAAGAAGATCATCCTTGAGGATGACAGTTGGGTTTTGGTCCGTCCTTCTGGAACCGAGCCTTTGATCCGTATATATATCGAGGCTCCTGATCGGGACCGTATCGATACCATACGTAAAGAAATTACCTGTTGCCTGTCCATAAAACCAGATTGATAAGCATTGCCGCGATAAACAAAATAAAATCTCATAAGCGGCCCCAGGCCGGTAATCAAACAACCTCCTCACGGCATATTATGTATTGATATACTCTGAGGAGGTTCTTATTATGGTTTTAGTCCTTAAACTGGTTAGCTTCGCCATTTGGTTTATTATAATGCTATTCATTGTTGGCGCGGCAATCCACCGTAAGAGACGTCCTCTGGGGAATCTTGCTGTTTACCAGCCCGGTCATGGAAAATCCAGATCCTCGATCAAGACTGATAAGCAACAGTCCGGTTAGATTTGTGTTATTATAAAAATATATTGTCGAAATATTGATGCAAATGAGCTGAAGTGTCCGGTCTCCCTGACCGCTCCTTATCACGTTGCATGTGGTCTGGTGAAAGAGGTGCTGAAATGCTGGACCCAATTCTTGATGTATTATTTCCTCAGGGAGCTTGCTGTATTTGTAGGAAAACGGGACGCTATGGAAGCAGGCAGCCCTGGTGCCGGGAATGTCTCGATACCATGCTGGATCTGCAGCAATCCGGTTCCAACTGTGAAAAATGCGGAAAATACCTGGTACCTGGCACTACCATGTGCAGTGATTGCCGGTCCAAGCCGCCGCGATTTGATATTGCCCGGGCGGTAGGACCATACGAGGATCCATATCGAATCTCCACCAAAGTCCTGAAATTCATGGGTAAGAAATATGTGGCCCTGCAGATGGGACAAATGATGGCGGATAAGATAAAGAGCGAGCCTCGCTTTGGCCAGATCGATATGATCGTACCGGTACCAATTTCCAAAAATAGCCTGCAAGTACGGGGTTTCAACCAGACCGAACTGCTGGGACGCAAGATAAGCAAAGAATTGGGAGTCAAAATGGAATGCGGGGTGCTGGTCAGAACCAAGGATACCCCCCATCAGACCGAACTCTCCAAGGAGGAGCGGGAAAGGAATCTAGCTTGCGTCTTCCAGGTCACCGACGCCGCCAAGGTGGAAGGCAAGAACATTCTGCTGGTCGATGATGTCTACACCACCGGGGCTACCAGTAAAGAATGTACCCGAGCCTTGTTGGACGCCGGAGCTGGCAGGGTGTGTGTTATTACCTGGGCTACCGGCCGGGGCTTCTGATATCAGTCTTTGCCATCGGGGTAGTAATCATATGGCCACCCGAATTCTTTAAAGGTACCGCCAAGCCGAATCTGGCGCGGGCTGACGAAAAAATCGGGGGCCAATTCCCTTGCTATTGAATATCATTTCTTTTATAATAATCTGTACAAGTCGGGGAATTGGGTTTTTTTGTAGGTCTCGACAATTTTTCAAAAAAGCGAGGGATTTTTTCACATGTTCGAAGACAAAGTATTGGTATGTCAGGATTGTGGCCAGGAATTCGTATTCACCGTTGGTGAACAGGAATTCTACCAGGAAAAGGGTTTCGAAAATGAACCCAAGCGTTGCCGGGAATGCAGACAGAACAGACGCAACAATAGTGGAACCAGGGCTCCCCGCGAGATGTTCACCGCTGTTTGTGCCGAGTGCGGAACCGATACTGAAGTACCCTTCAAACCAGTGGAAGGCCGACCGGTTTTTTGCCTGGAGTGCTTCCAGAGGCAAAAACAAGCATCGCTATAAAATAGACTCATACCGGGCTTCGAGCCCGGTTTTACTTTTTCTGGATGCCTTAATGGCCGCGAATCAAGGTCGGGTGGGAGATAATTGAGTTCAGTATTTTCGCCAAAATGAGTATAATAAGGATACAGGAAGGAAAGGGGTGGTTGTATGAAACTGGATATCAGAGGAAGGAATATCGAGGTAACTGATGCACTCAAAGACTATACCACTAAAAGGCTTTCCAAACTAGACAAGTACCTGGATGAAACCAGAACTGCTCAGGTGGCCATGTCCCTGGAGGGGGAGAAACATAAGGAAAAACATAAGGTGGAGGTTACCATTCCATTGAACGGGTTGATGCTCCGGGCTGAAGTTGGTGCCGAGGACATGTATGCAGCTATTGATCTGGTTGTGGAAAAATTGGATAAACAGATCGACAAGCATAAAACCAAATTATATCGCCGGCACCGGGGGGCAGGTCTGCGGCAGGTGGTGGCTGGGGAGGCCAAACCGTTGGATGTGGATTTAGAGAAGGAGTATGGAGATCGGTTCCCGATCGTAAAGACCAAGCGCTTTGTGATGAAGCCGATGGACACCGAGGAAGCTATAATGCAGATGGGTCTGCTGGGCCATACTTTTTTCATGTTCTACAATGCCAACACCGGCTCCATAAACGTGGTTTATAAACGGCTGGACGGCAATTACGGCTTGATTGAACCCGACTAGGTTGCTGCTGCCGGGCAGAAATGCTACTATAAAAAAGTATCTATATGTTTGGGAACCGTAAGGGTTCCCCTTTTTTTGAAAAGAGGTTTAGTTAGAGTGATCAAGGATTTCGTAAAACGGTTAATCGATGATAGTGAACGTGAAGTAAAAAAGCTTAGCCGTATAGTTGAAGACATTAACCGGCTTGAAGATCAATACCGTCAGCTAGCCGATGAAGATTTTCCCCGCCAGACCGAACAGTTCAAGCAGAGGCTGACTGAGGGCGAAACCTTGGATGATATTCTGCCTGAGGCTTTTGCACTGGTCCGGGAAGCCGCGCGCCGGACCTTGGGAATGAGGCATTTCGACGTTCAGCTGATCGGTGGAATGGTTTTGCACCGAGGTAAAATAGCCGAGATGAAGACCGGTGAAGGCAAAACCTTGGTGGCTACCCTGCCGGCCTATCTGAATGCCCTGGAGGGTAAAGGCGTCCACATCGTTACTGTCAATGACTATCTGGCCAGCCGTGATGCTGGATGGATGGGACCCATTTATGAATTCTGCGGCTTGTCGGTAGGCTTGATCGTCCACGACCTTACCTACGCCCAGCGTAAGGCCGCTTACGCCTGTGACATTACCTATGGCACCAATAATGAACTGGGTTTCGATTACCTGCGTGACAACATGGTAGTAGCGGCCGACAACATGGTTCAGCGCCCTCTCAATTATGCTATTATCGACGAAGTCGACTCTATCCTGATCGACGAAGCCCGTACCCCATTGATTATTTCCGGCGAAGGCGACAAACCTACCGACCTCTATATGCGTATCGCCAAATTCATTCCGCGCCTGGTCAACGAGGATGACTATATTGTCGATGAAAAAGCCAATGTAGTGACCTTGACCGAGGAAGGGGTCCGGAAGGTCGAGAAGCATTTTAATATCGAGAACCTATCCGACAACATGGAAATAGCCCACCATGTTAACCAGGGGCTGCGGGCTCATACCCTGATGAAGCAGGACCGGGATTATGTGGTCAAGGACGACCAGATCATAATCGTAGACGAATTCACCGGCCGCCTGATGTTTGGCCGCCGCTACAGTGATGGGTTGCACCAAGCTATAGAGGCCAAAGAAGGGGTAAAAATCGAGAAAGAATCCCAGACCCTTGCCACCATAACTTTCCAGAATTATTTCCGCATGTACAAGAAGCTGGCGGGG
>JAKJCH010000152.1 GCA_022706565.1 Bacillota bacterium
CCGGAGCGGTTGCAGACTCTGCGGACCGCTCTTGGTCTGGACCGGCCCTGGTACGTGCAATACTGGGAATGGCTCAAGGGGTTTGTACAGCTGGATCTGGGAAAATCCTACCTGTTCGGGCAGAACGTAAGCACCCTGATCGCCCAGCGTTTGCCGGTAACCATGTCTATTGCAGTATTCTCGATGCTGATGGCGGCAGTGGTGGCACTGGTCCTGGGGGCTCTGGCGGCTATCAAAAAGAATAGCACCATAGATTATTTCTCTACCATCGTGATCCAGCTCGCATCCTCAGTGCCGTCCTTCTGGATCGGTATGATATTCATAGTCTATTTCGGTATCCGGTGGCAGTGGTTTCCGGTGGCCGGTTATGTTCCGCCCCAGCAGGGCATAGGCCCTTATCTGGCCAGCATCGCTCTGCCCAGCATTGTGCTGGCTATCGGCGAAGTGGGCATGCTGTTGCGTACGGTGCGGACCGCGATGCTGGACGCTATCAACCAAGATTTTATGGACATGGCCCGGGTCAAGGGCTTGTCCGGTTTTACCATTTATTTTAAGTACGCCCTGCGCAGCGCCATGATCGCCCCTCTGAACGTAATGGGCCTGCAGTTTGCCAAACTGATAGGCGGGACGGTGGTGGTGGAGTCGGTGTTCGCCCTCCCCGGGATTGGACGGTTGATCCTGGTGGCGGTGGAGCAGCGTGATGTATTTCTGCTGCAGGGACTAGTGATGTTCGTCACCACGCTGGTCATTTTGATCGCTTTGCTGGTGGATATCGCGGTCATGTTTATCAATCCCAGGATCAGAGTCGAAATGCAAGGTGAATAATATTTGGCTAATATAAGCTTTAGAGTTAAAAAGAAATATCATTTATACGGCGGGGCGGTCTTGACCTTCCTGGTGGTCCTGCTGTGCCTGCTCTCCTTTATCTACATGCCCCATGGCCCCAATGACATGAACCTGGCGCTGCGTTTCACCGCCCCTGGGGAGAACCCCAGCTATATCCTGGGGACGGATTACTTTGGGCGCGACATTATGAGCCGCATAATCTATGGCTCCCGCAGTGTCCTGCTGGTGTGCTTTCTGGCCGTGGCCATAGGGTCAGTGGTCGGCACCCTGCTGGGGGCGATTGCCGCCATTGTCAAAGGGCCTCTATCAGCAGTCATCATGCGCTCCATCGACGGCCTGATGGCTTTTCCCGGCATTCTATTGGCCATGATGATGGTGGCCGCGGTTGGCAAGGGCAAGGAAGGGGCGATAGTTGCCATCAGCATTTTCATGGTGCCCCCCTTTGCCAGATTGGTCTATTCACTCATTCTGGACAGCGAGAATTCCTTGTTCATTAAAGCCGCCAAGAGTTACGGCATTACCCGCAGCCGCCTGCTGCGTAAACATTACCTGCCCCTGTTGCTGCCTCGGCTTATCACCCAGTTCACCGCTTGTATCGGGTCGGCTATCATGATTGAGACCTCGCTGTCATTTTTGGCCCTGGGGGTGCAGCCTCCCAATGCCAGCTGGGGGTTGATGCTGAACGAAGCCCGCCAGCATTTTCTGCAGTATCCCTATCTGGCGATAGTGCCTGGGTTGGCCATTTCCATGGCCGTGCTGGGCTTCAACCTACTGGGGGATGGTCTCAATGACCTGCTGCAACGAAGGAGGTCGTAATTGGTGGAGAAACTCATCGATATCCGCAATTTGACTATCAAGACTGCTAGTGGTCGGGTGCTGGTCAACCGGGTGTCATTGGACATGGAACAAGGTGAAATATTAGGGGTGGTGGGGGAGTCGGGCTGCGGCAAAACCCTTACCGCCAAGACCATAATCAACCTGCTGCCCGAGAACCTCAGCTGGGAGGCGGATAAATTCGAGGTCCTGGGGGTGGACTTCCTGACCGCCGATCCCAAGGTCATAAAAACCCTGGTAGGCGAGAGGATTGGCTATGTACCCCAGAATACCGGATTCTATCTGCACCCAATGATCAAGATCAAGGACCAGATAGCCGACGGGCACATCCTGTACACGAAACGGACTCTGGAACAAGCCCTGGATAAAGCCACCCGCCTGGTCACAGCAGTGGGCATCCGCGACACCCAGAGGCTGCTCAACTCCTATCCCTGGCAATTGAGCGGGGGCATGCGGCAGCGGGTCAACATCGCCATGGCTCTCATGAACAATCCGGCTTTGATCATTGCTGATGAACCGACAACCGCCTTGGACAGTACCATCCAGAAGCAGGTGGTGGATCTCTTCAGACAGGTAAATAACGATTACAACACCTCAGTGCTGATGATCTCCCATGACCTGGGCTTGGTAAAACATTACTGTGAGCGGATACTGGTGCTTTATGCCGGCCAAGTGATGGAAGAAGCCGGGGTGGGGGAGATGTTTGAACACCCCAAGCATCCCTATACCAAGATGCTGATAAAAGTGATACCCTCCCTAAATATCAAGAAGGGAGAGAAACTCCAGGAAATCCCCGGACATGTTCCCGACCTGCGGCAGGCCATCGCGGGCTGCGTTTTCAAGGATCGCTGCAGTTACCGGCAGGAGATTTGCGATCAGGAAGTCCGGGACCAGATTATTGACCAGCATCACATCTTCAGATGTAATTTCGATTTGTAAGAGGAGCGACGGATGAATGCAGTGCCAGCCGGCCCCATCCTTTGTTGTGAGGATGTCAGCCGGGAATTTGTAACCGAGAGAAAAGCCATCATAGGTACGCCGAAAAAGAAATTTTTAGCCGTAAACGGGGTGTCGCTGTGCATCGAAGCCGGGGAGACGGTAGGAATCGTCGGTGAGTCCGGCAGCGGCAAGTCCACCCTGGGGGAGATCCTGGGGGGGTTAAGAGAACCTACCCGGGGTACGGTTCGTTTCCGGGGAGTGGCTCTCAAGGATATGGATGAGGGCCAGTACCAGCGGTACCGCCGCAACGTCCAGTTCATCTTCCAAGACCCCAAGGGGTCCATGCATCCTCAGTTTCGGATACGTCAGATCATCGGAGAACCCCTACTGACCTTAAAGATCTGTTCGGACCGGGCTCAACGGCGGCAGCTGGTCAAGGATATGATCGACCAGGTAGGGCTGGAAGAGGGGACTGCCGAAAAATACCCCTCCGAACTGAGCGGCGGCCAATGCCAGCGGGTGGCCATCGCCCGGGCCCTGATCGTCCACCCCAAGATAATCATCTGTGATGAACCGGTATCCGCCCTGGATGTTTCGGTGCAAGCCCAGATATTGAATCTACTCAAGGAACTGCAGCAGGCTCATGAAATCGCCTATATATTCATATCCCACGATATAGGAGTGGTCAATTATATGGCCGACCGCATCATCGTGATGAACCGGGGCAGCATAGTGGAGACCGGCACTGCCGAGCAGGTGTTTTATTCCCCGGTAGACGAATACACCCGCAAACTGGTGGCCAGTTCCTTTGCCAGCTGAGGCAGCATCAGGGACGGAAAGAGAGCATGAAAAAAGAGGGTTAATTACGACCCTCTTTTAGATTCCATGGTGCGGATGAAGGGACTCGAACCCCCACGGAATTACCCACTGGAACCTAAATCCAGCGTGTCTGCCAGTTCCACCACATCCGCATTTTCAGATGATACAAAGAGTATTATATACTGACGGATTTATTATTTCAACCGGAAATGGCCGAGCCCGCCTGGCTAATCCCGGACCGGCATGAAGATTATCCCGGATCTTGGAGAACAGGCAAGAGCTTGGAGAGGAGGTCGTTCGATGGCTATTGTGATAAGGGGTGGCACCATTGTCACCATGAATCCGCAGCGGGAGGTTGTGGAGGGTGACCTGGCGGTGGTCGGAGACCGCATCGCCGCAGTGGGCGCCTGGGCCGGGGAGGAAGGCGATAAAATCATCGACGCCAGCGGTATGCTGGTCATCCCGGGATTGATTCAGACTCATACCCACCTGTGCCAGACCCTTTTCCGGGGGATGGGTGACGACCTGGAGCTCTTGGACTGGCTTAACCAGCGGATAATGCCATTGGAGGCTGCTCATGACGAGGAGTCCCTCTATTATTCAGCCCTGCTGGGTTGCGGGGAGTTGCTGCGGGGCGGAACTACATCGATAGTGGATATGGGCACCCTGAAACATACCGGTTCCATATTCAAAGCGGTGGAAG
>JAKJCH010000153.1 GCA_022706565.1 Bacillota bacterium
CCTCCAGGGTTTCCTTGCTGATTCCCAGTTCGTCGGCTTTAGAACGGACGTAGGTCAAGCCTGGAGGATTACGATATCCATATCCACGTACCTGAGGGGGCGATTCCCAAGGATGGACCTTCTGCAGGCATAACCATGGCCACCTCACTAGCCTCAGCTATGTCGGGACGACCGGTGCGCCATGACATTGCCATGACCGGCGAGATAACCCTGAGGGGTAATGTCCTGCCCATCGGGGGGCTGAAAGAGAAGACCCTGGCTGCCCACCGGGCCGGGATTGATACCATTATTCTGCCGATTGAAAACAAGAAGGATCTGGAGGATATACCCGCCAATGTGAAGAAGAAGATGCGTTTCATACTAGTCAGTCATATGGATGAGGTGTTGAACACCGCCTTGGTAATGGAAGAAAAATAGATTATGGTCTTACACATAAAGCAAGCCAGATATATAGGCACTTACGTTAAAACCGAACAACTGCCTGCCGACGGCCTGCCGGAGATTGCTCTGGTGGGTCGCTCCAATGTGGGCAAATCATCTCTGATCAACCGCCTTGCCAATCGCAGGAACTTGGCCAAATCCAGCTCTACCCCAGGCAAGACCCGCACTATCAATTATTATCTTATTAATGAAAGCTTTTATATGGTGGACCTGCCTGGCTATGGTTTCGCCAAAGTCGCACGGACGGAAAAAGAACGGTGGGGCAAAATGATCGAATCCTACCTGCGGCATAGAACCCAGTTATGCGGGGTTATTCAACTGCTCGATATTCGCCATCCACCCAGCGAAAATGATCTATTAATGAAGGATTGGCTCCAGAAAGAAGGGATCCCCTTGTTGGTAGTAGCCACCAAGGCAGATAAGATATCCCGGGGAGCCCGCAGTAAGAATCTGGCTGTAATCAGAAAGAATATGAATTTGGACCTGGAACCGCTCTTTTTTTCAGCCCAGACCGGCGCCGGCCGGGATGAACTGCTGGAAGAGATTGATATGGTTCTCTCTGGCCAAGATGATGGCGACTTGGTCACCTAGGTCTCACAAAACCCGACTCCGCATGTAATTGACTAGATCCAGGCTGTACTGGTTATGCGCGGTGCTAGCCGCGAAATCATCCAACAATTGAAGCAAACGTGCTTTTCCGCCGGCCTCGGTCAGAACTTGGGCTGGGGTCTTTCCCTCCAACTCATTATGAGCGGTATGTAGCCAGCGCTCGGTCTCCCGCTCCTTGATCACCTCATACCAAATCTCCTCCCGTTCCGCTGCTGGGGGAGTGAAGAGAAACGTGCTATTCACGATTTCCCAATCGGCATTTTGCACGTGAAGCAACTGGTCGACTCTTATAATATCATCGACTACATCGGCATAGAAAACCAGGTGTCCCTGGTCACTTAGACCTACCCGGGCCGGTCCCAGACTGTTCTTAAGATCATACCAGGCGGTGCCCGAGGTATTATGGACCGGGATGAGGTCGCCGGGGGACTCAAACACGGCTGCCAAATCTTTGGCCTTCTGGCCGTTGGGAAGATAACGGATGTCGTTAAGTGCAAGAGTGGTCTTGTGACTGGCATGATCGAATAAGCCAAACACCATTTCACCGTGTTGCTTGCACAGCTCCCGGATGGATACATTAGGGCAAATTTGCTGCCAATACTGCCCGTAGCGCCTGATGAAATCGCCTTGTCCTTGGTCATCACCCAGCATCAGCACCATCCCGGAAAATACTGTGCCCCCGGACATAGTGGCCAATCGTCCCAGCAAAAGCGGCGGCGCTTGTTCCGATTCCAGTTCCAACGGTTCTTTAAGCAGTACGTCAGAGGCGGCGCCGGTAAAAAGGTCCTGCAACTGGAGGGAGTCACCGCGCGACGATACGATCGAATAAACCGACAGGTAAGAATTATTTAAGGCTTCCAGGCACTCCCGCAGGGCATCTTCCATATAAGCGCCATGATCCTGCATATATTCGCGGCCGAAGGTCATGCCCTCGCTGTCAGTCATGTCGAACCAGAGCCAATCTGAGAACACCGATTCCTGACCTTGGGGGAGGGTCTGAACGCAGCTAAGCCGCAGGAACCTCTCCTGCATAGGTTTGCGGAGCCTCCTGATCTGGGATTCATAATTACGGTCCAATTTCATTTTAAGCGAAGCCATGAGGGTGTTGTAACGGTCAAAAGGCTTGGTAATGGTTTCAACCATGCCCTCAAGAACCTGGCAGCAGTTCTTGTATTTCTTGCCGCTCCCGCATGGACAAGTATCATTTCTGCCGATTTTAGACTTTGTCATGCCGAGCCTCCTTAATCTCCTATCCAACCTGGTGGATTTGCCTATTTCGTTAATTAGCTTAGCACAGGGGACCTTTTCAGACAAGAAACCCCAACATCGACTTGCCAAGGGTTCTGGGTTTTAAGTAGAATCTATATATATTGGGGTAAACTTTGTAAATGAAGTTTAGAGTCAGTTTCAAGGTGGAAATAATGATAAATAGGGAGGCATCCATTTGCAGCATGTATATGAAGGTAAGACCAAGAGCGTATTCAAGTTGGATGACGGCAATTATCTGCTCAAAATGAAGGACGATGTTACCGGCGAGAATGGGCAGATCGATCCCGGGGCCAACAGCCTGATGGGGACCCTGGAAGGGATGGGTAATGCATCTCTGCGCATGTCCCGCTACTATTTCGAACTGCTCCGCCAGAAAGGGATTCCTACCCATTATATAGACGCCAACTTGGAAGACAACACCATGATCGTCAAACCGGCGACTACCTTCGGGGATGGCCTGGAGATTATCTGCCGCTTCAAAGTGTACGGGAGTTTCCTGAAGCGTTATGCCCGCTACGCCAAGAAGGAGCAGGATCTGGACGAGTTAGTGGAGGTAACCCTGAAAGACGATGAACGGGGCGACCCGCCCATTAACGAGGAAGCTTTGGTACAGTTGAATCTGATGACCCATGAGGAATTTGCCCTGGTCACCGACATGACCCGTAAAATAGCGCGTATCATCAAGGATGATCTGGCTGCCAAAGGTCTGGTGTTGTACGATATCAAGTTTGAATTCGGCCGGGTGGAAGGTCAGGTTATGGTTATCGATGACATATCCGGTGGCAACATGAGAGTATTCAAGGATGGCCGGCAGGTGGATCCCCTGGAGCTGGCTGTGTTAGTTACCCAATAGGAAGAATGAGGGTTGATTCGAGGAGGATAGTTTTATGACCATAAGCAGTAATTTGGCCACCGTATATGATCCCGCTCAGGTAGAAGGCAAATGGTATGAGTACTGGAAAGAGCTCAATTGCTTTGCACCTAGCGGTGACACCAGCCAACCTCATTATTCCATCGTCATGCCTCCCCCCAATGTAACCGGACAGCTGCATCTTGGACATGCCCTGGATAATACCTTGCAGGATATCCTGACCCGCTGGCGGCGCATGCAGGGCTTCAACACACTCTGGGTGCCGGGCACCGATCATGCTGGGATCGCTACCCAGGCTAGGGTTGAGGAAAGCCTTGCCGCGGAAGGCCTAAGCAAGTGGGACCTGGGCCGGGAGAAATTCCTGGAAAGGGTGTGGGAGTGGAAGCGTCTCTATGGCGACCGTATCACCCAGCAGCTCAGCTTGCTTGGTTCTTCCTGTGACTGGAGCCGGGAACGCTTTACCATGGATGAAGGCTGCTCCCGAGCAGTCCGGGAGGTTTTTGTCCGGCTGTACGAAAAAGACTTGATTTACCGGGGTGATTATATAATCAACTGGTGTCCCCGCTGCCATACCGCTATTTCAGATATTGAAGTGGAGCATGCTGACAGTGACGGCCATCTTTGGCACCTGAGATACCCTGTCCAGGATTCGGATGAATTCGTAGTGGTGGCCACCACCAGGCCGGAAACCATGCTGGGCGATACCGGGGTGGCAGTCCATCCCGATGATGAAAGATACAGTCACCTGGTCGGCAAAAACGTGGTTCTGCCACTGGTGGGCCGGGTTATTCCGATTTTCGCCGACCATTATGTAGACCGTGAGTTCGGAACCGGGGCGGTAAAAGTAACCCCTGCCCACGACCCCAACGATTTTGAAATGGGCTTGCGCCATGGTCTGGAACGGGTCAGTGTAATGAGACCTGAT
>JAKJCH010000154.1:0-234 GCA_022706565.1 Bacillota bacterium
GCGCGCTGATGGCTTTGTCCGTATTCTTGGCCCCCACCCCCTGGAGAAACTGCCCAATATTGACCAAACGCCGTTCGGTAAGCGATCCCATCTGCCCAAAGTCGATAAAACTGATCTTGTCTTCTCCCAGGATCAGAATATTGCCTGGGTGGGGATCGGCCTGAAAAAATCCGTGCAATAGTACCTGGGCCAGGAAGGAACGAGTACCCAGTTCCGATATCTTGGCGCGGTCCC
>JAKJCH010000154.1:320-4054 GCA_022706565.1 Bacillota bacterium
TGTATTCCTCGGTCAACACCCGTGGAGTTGTGTAATCCCAATAGATCCTGGGTATAACCACAGACTCGTCCGAGGTGAAAGCATGCCTCATGCGGTCGGTATTTTTGGCTTCCCGGTTGTAATCCAGCTCCAGTCGCATGGTTTTGCTGTATTCCTCCACGATCCGGACCAACCCGATACGCGCTGCTTCGGCCCAACGTTTCTCAATCATCCGGGCCAGGCTGTCGAAAATTTCCAGATCATTTTCCACCTGGGCGTAAATATTCGGCCGCTGCACCTTGACGATCACCTGCTCCCCGCTCTTGAGGACAGCTCTGTGCACCTGGCCGATGGAAGCGGCAGCCAACGGCTCGGGGTCGAAAAAGGCAAAGACCTCTTCTACCGGCCCGATCTCATCAGCTATCACAGCCTTAATCTGGTCCACCGGCACCGGTGCCACCTTATCCTGCAGGCGTTCCAACTCGGCCACGAATTCCGGCGACAGTATGTCAGAGCGGGTGCTGAGCATCTGCCCGAACTTGACAAAGGTAGGCCCCAGCTCCATCAGGGCATGGGTCAATTTGTCCGCCATGCAATAGTCCGATTCCAATTGACAAGTGCCAACCGAATATAAGGCTGGCAAGGGCACATACTTCTGCATCCCCATGCGCTGGATCAGATAGCCCAACCCGTGTTTGGCCAACACCCGGGCAATCTGGCGGTACCGGATAAAATGCCTGATATGGCGTCGAACTGCCACTTTCCTTCCCCCTCCATCAACTTACATCTAATGGTCTCTGAACCAGCTGGGCTGACCGGCTATGCATACCGGCTGCCGGCAAGACTGCAGATGCATCCCAATTATTTGTCTTCATCTCCTGGTCTTTCTTATAGCCCGTCAATCCACCTGGAACAGTATCCGATTTAAATCAATTCCAAAAACCGGGCCGCCCATTCCTTGCTGTGGCTAATATGTTCCAATCCCTGCTTCAACAGAGTGTCAATATGTTCGTCGGCCAGCGAATAGTATAGGATCTTGCCCTCCCGGCGGAATTTGACCAGCTTCTGAGTCCGCAGCATACGCAGCTGATGCGATACGGCAGAATCCGAGGCACCGATAACCGCTGCCAGGTCGCATACGCATAGCTCTCGATTCATTAGAGCGAAGATAATCTTCACCCGGTTAGGGTCAGCCAAAGTCTTGAATGTATCAGCGAGAGCTTGCGCCTCCTCCCCGGAAAGCATTTTCCTGCTAACGTCGTTCACCGCTTCTTCGTGAATGCACTGCGACCCACAACGGTCAAACTGCATTGGCATCGATTCCTCCCCCTTTTCTTTGGCTACTGTTCATCTGAGCATTTGTTCATATATTAAACCATATTAAAACACAGTATGCGATGCAGAGCAAATAGTATTTAGGTCAAACAAAAACACAGGTTGGGCCGCATCTGACCTGATCCCTTCGTGGCAGAAGGAGCGAAAAGGCTGAAAGCAAGGCAATAGCAATACCGGTGATTGAAGCGTACATGAAGTACGTCAACCAACCTTATTACGTATTAGCCCAGCTATCAGCCCTTTCGAAGCACTGGTCACCAAAGAGTGACCCGGTCTCCCATCTCTGTCTAGCGCGCCCCACGCTAAGAGCCCACGATCCGGCAGCCCACCGCTTCAATTCGGTGCTTAATCTCTGCGACGGTTACCTGGTCATCTTCATATGTAACCGCAACGTGCTTGCCCTGCGGATTGACATCTGTCCGGATGATACCGGGCAACCGCTTCACCGAATTGCGAATCGTGTTGATAAAGTGCATTCAGGTCATCCCATCCACGTGAAAGGCTGCGGTTTGTTCGGACACCTGAATCCTCCTTTCCCCTGCCTCTAGACTACTTCGTAACCGGTATCCTCAATTTGGGTCCTGATTTCATCGAGGGTCACCTGATCGGACTCGAAATCAACGGCCACCTTTTTACCCATCAGATCCACTTCCACCCTACTCACGCCAGGCAGTGAGCCGACTGACTTCTTGACCGCATTGACACAATGCATGCAGGACATTCCTTCCACATTCAGGGTCTCGGTTTGCTGAGCCATAGTAAATCCTCCTTATACAATGTATATTTCGCTGCAGACAATAGGTACGGAGTCTAATCCCAAGCTGGTATACTGAACCACGGGCGGTATTCTGCTGGTTGAATCAATCAAACCGACGGGCTGGGACCAGCTCTTTTACCCAAGTAGGACTTTGCCAATATTATACCAGGAACCGGACCCGATTACTCCCAGCCGTCCGAGTCGGGCTGATCCGTCCCATCCCGACCACTCCAGTATTGACCCCGGGCCCATCATTGCGCCTACCCCGCCAATTCTGCCTGGACCACCTCGATGATCGCCCCCAGCGGGATCGACCCCGACCACCTCATAACCCCGTTTATGGTCACCATCGGGAACAGGTGCCCCTGCTTCAGCGCCTGGTCTATCGGCGGGAATAGAGTCAGGTCCTTCCCCATGGTATCGATATACTCCATTGTGAGTACCTCGGTTCCAAACAAATCCGCCAGGATTTCCCTGATCACCTCGTATTCCCGCTGTCCGGTCGACACCGGCCCGCACCCCTGACAGCCGGAACTGTCAAAGTGGCTGGGGTTGACACCGCCAAAAACTTCTACCCTGACTTTGACCATGGTTAGCTCCTCCCCTGTATTTGTTATCACCTAACTTAAGCATAGGCGATGCAGGCGTCCAGTCAAGCAATACCATCGGATCAACAGTTTTATAATTTTGCCTCCTTGGCTTATACTAGACAAAAGCAATATCGAAACCGACTGTTACTTGACACCTGCTTCACCAGTCCTTGGTCATTCTCGTACTGTCCAATATTTGTGCTTGCAAAATACTCAATTATAAGCATAATTGTTAAAATGATGTTTATTTATGAGTCTAATTTCTTGATGTAGGCTGTTTATTAGTGAATACAAATCCTTTTCTGGGAGGTAGTCAGATGTCCGATCATGCTACTCTAGGTATCTTTCTCCTGCTGACTCTGGTGTTCCCAGTCGCGGCCATGGCGGGCGCCTGGCTATTCCGGGTCAAGAGCGCCCCCACCCGGGAAAAACTGCTCCCCTATGAATGCGGCGTAGACCCCAAGGGGTCAGGGTGGATGAGGTTCAGGATCAACTATTTCCTCTATGCCCTGGTTTTCCTGGCCTTTGATGTTGAGACTATATTCCTCTATCCCTGGGCAGTCAAATTCCAGAGCCTGGGTATGTTCGCATTTGCAGAGATGATCGTGTTCATTGCTATCCTGGCTCTGGGCTTGTGGTACGCGTGGAAAGAGGGTGCCCTGCAGTGGTATTGAAAAAACCAGTCCCGCCGGCCAGTCCTGATGAGGACGTCGAACAGCTGGCCCGGCACAATATTATCGTCACCACCCTGGAAAAACTATGGAATTGGGGACGGGCCCGTTCCTTCTGGCCGCTGAATTATGGCTGCAACTGCTGCCCTATCGAACTGCTGGCAGCCAGCGGCGCCCGCTTCGACATTTCCCGGTATGGCTACGAGGTATTCCGGGCTTCGCCGCGCCAGGCCGACCTGCTTCTGGTGGCTGGTCCCATATCTTTAAAAATGGCTCCAGTGGTCCAGCGGGTATATGAACAGATGCCCTCCCCCAAATGGGTTCTGGCCATGGGCAATTGTGCCACCAGCGGCGGCCCTTTTCGTGACGGCTACAGCATCTACCCTGGGGCGGACGCTCTCT
>JAKJCH010000155.1 GCA_022706565.1 Bacillota bacterium
GCCCGTGGTTTAGACGGGCGTACCCATGACACCGGGCAAACGGGGCAGGATAAAGTACCCTGTGCCTGGGGAGCGCAATTCCTCAAGTTCGCCACCTAATTGCTGATATCATAGCTTTTCATACGGCGATACAGGGTGTAGCGGGATATGCCCAGTTCGGCCGCGGCCTTGCTGACGTTGCCCCCGAACCGGTTCAAGGCATGAATGATATCCTCTTTCTCCTGCTCCTGGGCATAGGATTTCCGGTGGTTACGATTCAATAGCGCTGCCGGCTCGGGTCTGTCCACCCGAGGTTTGTGTCCGTGTCCCGGGGCTGACCTGAGCTGGGTGTATCCTGCCGGTCTGGTAATCTCGCGGGGCAGGCAATCGACTGTTATATGACCGTCCTCCGCCAGCAAGAGAACCCTCTCCACCACATTTTGCAGCTCTCGCACATTACCTGGCCAATCATAGTCCTGCAGATACTCGAACACCTCAGGATCCACTTCGGTCACCCGGCGCTCAAAACGAGGAGACATACCCTCGGCAAAATGGCTGAAGAGCAGCCTTATATCCCCGCGTCGTTCCCTCAGAGGGGGAATGATGATTTTAATGACATTGAGCCGATAATACAGATCCGCCCGGAACCTTCCCTCACCGACCAATTCCAGCAGATCCTGATTGGAAGCGGCTATAATTCTCACATCCACTTTAATAACGTTACTTCCGCCCACCCTTAAGATCGATTTCTCCTGTATGGCCCGCAGCAGCAGAGCCTGTTGGTCCAGGGGCATGCTGCCGATCTCATCGAGAAACAAGGTGCCTTTGTGGGCCAGTTCGAATTTGCCTGGCCGGCCTCCCTTTTGGGCTCCGGTAAATGCCCCCTCTACATAGCCGAACAACTCGCTGGCAACCAGCTCCCGGGGCAGGGCGGCACAGTTGATGGCTACGAAGGGTTCATTGCAGCGGTGACTAGCGTTATGAATGGACTGGGCAAACATTTCTTTGCCCGAGCCGCTCTCCGATTGCAGCAGCACCGTGGAATCATTGCGCCCCGCCGACGCCGCCACCCGGATAGAATGCTGCAGCCGCTTGTCTTTGCCGATAATAGAATCGAAGGTGAAACTAGCCTGGGCTCCGGTGAATTTAGTGATCAGCTGTTGCATTCGGTCTATCGACCTCAATATTAGCGAAGCGCCCTCTATCCGGTTTTCCTCATCGTGTATCGGTATCCCGGAGGCGGTCACCCGTCCGCTCCGGCCGGTCAGCCAAAATTCTCGATCGTAAAACGCTTCACCGCTATTGAGCAGAGCGGGGATCAATTTGCCGTTGCCGCTGATCACCTCATGTATATCGATACCGTTGAGCTCTGTACTGCGACGCCTCAGCATTTGCTGGGCGGCCAGGTTAGATTGTCTGACGCGCCCATCATGGTCAAGCATAATCACCCCGTCCGACATGGTCCTAAACAGGTTGCTCAACTCGTCATGCATACTCTGCAAAGCTTGGTGTTCTTTAATAAGTTTCTTTGCCTGGTACAGGTGGCAGTTTTCAATCTTGTTCAAGTCATTGAACACCGCTACAGCCATCTGAAAGCAGGAGTTATAACCACAGGCTGCACAGTTGCGGAAATCCTTTTCGGTTTCTTTGAACAATTGGCTGTAAATAGCCTGTAATTGATCCTCCGAGGGTATCTTCAGCTGGTATTGAGAAGATAAATCAGTATAACCCCGGTATTCAAAACTCATTTGCCCGGTAATCTGGGCCAGCCACTCCTTCAGCCGCTGATTGGCCTGGTCGTCAATGATGGCCTGCTCAGCCCGGACTGCTATGGCATGCTCGGCTTCTCCCTTGATTTTGTTGATACAGCCTACGCCCATGTTGCAGCCATGGTCGCAGCTTAGAATATCGATAATCCGGGGCAGATAGTCCTTGCCAGCCGCGATTGCTCTCTCCAGATCGGGTAGGTATTTCTTGAAAACATACATGCCCTCCATCCGGGCTATGGAGCTGGATCTGGTCTCCGGGTAGTGATACAGGTAAGATTCTTTTAGCCCGCCCGGGGTGGAAAAATTGGTGGCAATTCCGGCTCCCACGGGATTGTCGAACTCACCATCCGGCAAGCCATCGAAGGTGACGCCGCGTTGGTCGAAAATGTTCTGCAGGGAGCGAAAGGTAACATTGTAATCAACCATACCATTCTCCTGGAACTCGCGGCGCTTTTCCAGGCAAGGAGAGATGAAAGCCAACTTGGCTTCAGGGTGCTGCCGCCTTACATAAGCGGCCAGGTTGGAAACCGGGCTGCCTACGGGGGCTAGATGATCGATTAATTTGGGGTGATTGAGCCTTATGAACCTGATTATGGATGGACAGGGCGTGGATATCATGGGATAGGGCGCCAAACCTTGTTCGATCAGGTCATGGTAACAAGCTACGGTAATTTCCGCACCCAAGGACACATCATAAACATGTTGGATCCCCAGCCGTTTAAGGGCGGTGATCAGTTGGCTCAAAGGGAAATTGCTCTGGGCCGATGGGGCGACCAGGGCTATGATTTGCTGCTCCGGTAAATCGTGCTCAAACCGGGCGGCATCATCAATGGAGAAGCGGGCACTCTTCGTCTCTGCTCCCCCATGGCTTTTCACACATACTTCAATGCAGCGCCCGCAGCCCACACATAGACGATTGTCGAACTTGATCACCTCGCCGCTGCCGTTGCTGCATACTTTTACTGGACAAACGGCTATGCACTGGTGACAATTGGTGCAGTTTTCTTCTCTGATGCCTATTACTTCGATTAGTTCATTCATAAAGTGTCACCTCGCCAGTTATTATGTCTTGAGTGTAGCAGATGTGTAGCAAGCGTGCAACATCCGCACACTCTTGGTACGGTTTTGGTGACACAGTGAGCCTTTACGTGCGGATAACACAAAAGTGTTGCGATGAATATTTCCTTTCCCAAGATGCTGTAATAAGGGCTCTAACGAGAACCTACAAATTTATTAGTCAGGGATAGCTGAAGTTGGCACGCTGTTTGCGTCTAATGTGGTCAAGAAAGAACAGTACAAACAAAATACCTGAAGCTAGGCAGTTAAGATGAAAAAAACGGCGGACCGACAATAGCATCGAGTAATCAAATCAGCTAATGGAAGTGCGTAAAGGAGGTAATGATAATTAAAGTTAATGATTTATTAAATGAGAAGAAACCTGAAACAAACCACTGCGGGGAAAGGAGGGGAACAGGATGAGAAAGACGGCTAAAGCATTTAAGAAGGAGTCCATGAATGAGAGACTCTGGTTCTTCAGTAAAGATCACGGCTTGAAAACAGACAGATAGGTGCAAAAGTCCAGGATAATCGCAGCAGGATACTTGCTTGAGACGGAAGAGGTGATACACATGATCCTGGCGAGAAAAACATACGATGGCTATACAGGATACCAGACTAGAGCTGATATTAAACCCAACAAAGTGACTTTGAAAGTTGTGGATGGCAGAAAAGACAAGCGCGTCGGCCGTAATTACCAGGATGATAACGGGTTCTGGTTCTACCCAACGGAGGACCTATGATATAAAATCTACCCAAATTGGTACCAAGAAAGAGATTCATTCATACCAGAAGGAGAAAAAAATTAGGCTGACAAAGATTTAAGTGCCAGCCGCCTCGAGGAGATAGTGCATGAAAAGAATAATTTTCAACCCACAACGGGTCTGATAGTCTGCTTAAGACAGCACATTATCAGGCCCGTTTCTATTTGCGTCCGGCGCGGGCAATGAGGCTGAGGCCGCTGCACTCACTGGTGCAGACCCGGTTGGCTGTATTTTATATAATAGAAATGAAAGCTTTGTATTAGGGGGTATAGCAATGATAGGGTTTCTGATCTTCTGCTTTGTCCTTTTGATGGTCTTGCCGGTCTTGGATCTGCCCCTGGCTACCTCGGTCCCGGTCTACGTATGGTTGCTGCTGCTGTTGTTGGACATATTTCTGATCGGAGCCCTGCTGCGCCGCAGAAAGACCGGCCGCAGTGCCGGGCCTATGCTGGCCG
>JAKJCH010000156.1 GCA_022706565.1 Bacillota bacterium
TAAAGATCGCCGTTGGGTCCTCCACCTACCCCCGGTCCTCCCTGACCGTTTAAACGGATCCGTTTGCCATCCGTAACCCCGGCCGGGATATTGACGTTTATCTCCCTGGTCTTGGGTACGTATTGTGAACCATCCTGCTCCAAGGTTTGAAGGCGGATGACCTTTTTGACTCCGTGATAGGCTTCTTCCAGGGTAAGGTCGATATCAGTCTCCTGGTCCTGACCGCGCATAGCCCATCCCTGCATATCCTGCCCGGCGCGGCTGCGGGCCCGGCCTCTTCCAAATAGGCCTTCAAAAAAGTCGCTGAATTGGCCGGTGTTGCCACCATGGAATTCAAAACCGCCCATACCATCATTGAAACTATACTGGACGTTTTCCCATCCCGGGGGCGGGCTATACTGCTGACCCTCCCTCCAGTCGGCCCCATAGGTGTCGTAACGCTTGCGTTTCTCAGGATCTTTTAGGACTTCATAGGCCTCATTGATTTCCTTGAACTTCTCTTCGGCATCCGGCTTTTTGTTTACATCCGGGTGCCATTTACGGGCCAGTTTACGATAGGCCGCCTGAACCTCTTTCTGAGTAGCGTCCTTCTTTATACCCAGGGTTTTGTAATAATCCTTGTATTCCAACTCTCATCACCACCTGCGGACTGAATCAAACCGGGCCGGATAATCCGGCCCCTGGCTTTAGTTCTCCTCAAAATCGGCATCTATGGTATCGTCATTACCGCTTGGTTCCGGCCCCGAAGAACCGCCCGACTGGCTGCCGATACTGGACAGACTGTGCACAGCCTGCTGCAGGTCGCTGATCAGGGTGCGTAGTTTTTCCGTCGGCGTCTCTGCCTCTACCGCAACCTTGGTGTCCGCAATAAGTTGTTCGATGCGGGTCTTCTCGTTAACCGGTACCCCTCCGCCTAGTTCGATCAGTGTCCGGTTCAAACCGTGAGCCAGAGAATCTGCCTCGTTCTTGAGATCCACGTTCTCGCGGCGCTTTTTATCCTCGGCGGCATGGGCAGCCGCTTCTTTGATCATACGGTCGATCTCATCCTTCTCCAGATTAGTCGATCCACTTATGGTAATCTTTTGCTCTTTGCCGGTACCTTTATCACGAGCCGACACGCTCAGGATCCCGTTGGTATCGATGTCGAAGGTAACCTCTATTTGCGGCACACCGCGGGGTGCCGGAGCTATGCCATCCAGGCGGAAACGCCCTATCTGGCGGTTGTCGCGGGCCATCTCCCTTTCACCCTGCAGGACCACGATATCTACCGAAGGCTGATTATCCTCCGCTGTGCTGAAGATCTGGGTTCTCTGGCAGGGGATGGTAGTATTGCGGTCTATTAACTTGGTCATAACCCCGCCCATGGTCTCCAAGCCCAGTGACAGGGGAGTTACATCCAGCAATAGCACATCCTTGACCTCACCTGTGATGATAGCTGCCTGAACTGCAGCGCCCAGGGCCACTACTTCATCCGGATTGACTGACATGTTGGGCTCCTTGCCAGTAAATGATCTTACCATTTCCTGTACTGCCGGCACCCGGGTTGAGCCGCCCACCAGGATAACCTCATCCAGGTCTTTTTCGGTAAGATTGCCGTCCTTAAGGGCCTGTTTCACCGATACCATACAGCGTTCCAGCAGGGAGTGGATAAGGTCATCGAATTTGGCCCTGGTCAATTTGATGTCCAGATGGCGGGGACCACTGGCATCAGCCGTTATGAACGGCAAGGTAATATTGGTGGTAGTGGTGCTGGACAACTCCACCTTGCCTTTTTCAGCAGCTTCATACAACCTCTGCAAAGCCTGCTTGTCCTTGCGTAGATCGATTCCATCCGTCTTAATAAACTCCTCGGCCAGGTAATCGACAATCAGCTTGTCGAAGTCGTCGCCCCCCAGATGCGTATCACCAGAGGTCGAACGTACCTCGACTACCCCGTCGCCTATGTCCAGGATGGAGACGTCAAATGTCCCTCCACCTAAGTCGAAGATCATCACGGTCTGGTTCTTATGACTGTCCAAGCCATATGACAAGGCCGCTGCGGTGGGCTCATTTATGATACGCAGCACATTGAGACCGGCGATCTGACCTGCATCCTTGGTAGCTTGTCGCTGGGCATCATTGAAATAGGCCGGTACGGTTATGACCGCGTCGGTTATCTTCTCACCCAGATAGTTGGCTGCATCATCGACCAGCTTGCGCAGGACCTGAGCGCTTATTTCCTCGGGAGCATACTTTTTATCCTGGATCTGGAAGTAAACCTTGTCATTCTCACCGCGCTCCACTTTGTACGGTACTATCTTCATCTCTGAAGTAACTTCATCATATTTGCGTCCTATAAAACGTTTGGCTGAAAAGATGGTTGCCTCGGGATTCATTATCGCCTGACGTTTGGCCAGGGTACCGACCAGACGCCGGTTATCCTTGGTAAAGGCCACTACCGACGGTGTTACCCGGTCCCCTTCTGCGTTGACAATAATAGCCGGTTTGCCGGCTTCCACTACTGCTACCGCTGAGTTGGTGGTCCCAAGATCGATTCCTACCGCTTTCCCCATCTAAATACACCTCCCAATTATTTTTCCAGATAATCTTTTGTAGTGGTCATTTACACCAGTCCTCGAACCTAAATTTCAGTTTCTGCTCCAAAGTAAAAATCAGTTTGACACCGGCCAAGTTCAGACCCATTTCTTGAGTCATAAAACGAATACGCAGACACAGTTCGATATCAGCATTGGAGAACAGTCTGGTGTTCCCCCCGGTACGAGCCGGGAAGATCAAACCGGTCTCTTCGTATATCCTCAGCGTGCGGGGATGAACTCCAACCAATTCCGCTGCCACACTGATATTGTATACGGGCTGGTCGCGGGATACGTCAACCACGGTATTCCCTCCCTCACCATGTCTTATTACACAGTATAAAATTTGACAATCATATTGTCAAGTTTTATGTACGTCATATATTTCACAATCTTTTCTTTGGTGCATTCCCAAAACAAATCTGACCGGCTGGCCCCTGTCCCCAGGTCTATACAGACACCCTAGTCAAGATATCGCTGCGAATCACCGTAGTTAACAATAGATAAACACATCACGCCGGTGACATACTCTGTGCAACTCTCTTATAATAGTATTGTCAAACCCGCACTCTTCAATTAGCTCATGACTAAATAAGCAGACTCTTTCGGGAAGGTGTTCGGCAGTGATCGGTGCCAAGCAGAGATTCTTCTATTGTCCCAAATGCGGAGGTAAACTCCGCTACCAGCTGCAGGCCGAGCAACAGCGGCTGACTTGCCAGGCATGCAGCTACATCCATTATGAGAACCCGATTGTGGGAGTGGCCGCCATTGTCATGAACGAAGCCGGTCATCTCTTGCTGGGACGCAGAAAAGGGGGTGCTTATAAGGATCTGTGGTGCATCCCCTGCGGATATCTGGAATATTATGAAGATGTGTATGTTGGCATCAAACGTGAATTCAAGGAAGAGACCAATCTGGACATCGAAATCAAACGGGTTTTCACCGTTCAATCCAATTTCCATGATCCCAGCTGCCATACCGTGGGGATTTGGTTTCTGGCTGAAGTGTGCGGGGGCAGGATGCAAGCCGGCGATGACCTTGAGGAATTGGACTTTTTCCCTTTGCAATCGGTGCCCCGCCTGGCTTTCCCGACCGACCAGACGGTCATCGACTTATTGGCTCAGGAGGTTAACAACGGCACGATTGAATAATCGCCGCTGGTATGCTTAGGAGTCTTTGATCACATCATTATTCCGCTATAGATGAAATAGATACCCATACCCACCAGGAATATGCCACATCCGGTCAGGACCACCTGATAAACCCTAGCATTTATAAAACGACGCCCTCCGCTCACAGCGATGGTTACCAGAGAATACCAAGCTAGATCGGCGCTGATGTGCCCAGTGAAGAAAGATGCCAAACCCAGCGAACCGCTGTTCATGGC
>JAKJCH010000157.1 GCA_022706565.1 Bacillota bacterium
GCGGGGATTGGCAAAAACCCTTTCTCCCCTCTCCTCCCGCTCCCGGTTCAACCGCACGAATTCGCTCTTGGGCATGAATATCTCGCCCCGCACTTCCAGACGGGGCACTGGGGAGCGCAGCTGCAGAGGTATAGACTTGATAGTTCGTACGTTGAGGGTGACATCCTCGCCCAGCAGTCCATCACCGCGGGTGGCGGCGCTGACCAGCATCCCGTTGTCGTAGACCAGGGCTATCGAGACCCCGTCGATCTTAAGTTCAGCCATGTAGGAGGGGACTACCACCTTGCTTATGCGCCGGTCGAAGGCCTGCAGATCAGCCAGCGAGAAAGCGTTGTCCAGGCTCAGCAAGGGAGTACGATGCACAATGGTGGACAAACCAGCCCGGGCTTCCCCGCCCACTCGCTGGGAAGGGGAATCAGGGGTGACCAGCTCCGGATACAAATCCTCCAGATGCAGCAGTTCCTGCATCAGTTGGTCGAACTCGGAATCGCTTATCAGGGGCTCATCAAGAACGTAGTATTGGTATTCATGCTTGCGGATGGCCTCCCGCAGTTCTTCCAGGCGAGCCTTTACATCGCTCAAGAGCCAACCTCCTAAAGCGGTTTTTGAAGCAGGGGTAAAGCAAAGGGACGGTCCGAGACCACTGAAGAAGTCCATTTCACCTATCCTGAGGTATGCATAAGTACATTGGCTTACACGCTGTCGCTTAACGTTCGCCAATGTACTTATGCACACCCTACTTAAAATTTTCTACGGTCTCGGATGGTCCTCTTGCTTCCCTACTATACTATCTTTTCCAAAGGGGCCATATCTAAACGCAGCATACGGGTGCCAGCCCTTTCAAAATCGACCACTGCGATATCATCCTCGGTCAGTTTCAGCACCAGGCCGACTCCAAACTTCTTGTGGATGACGGTGTCGCCCTCAAACAGCGGCCCCCGCACCCTCTTCTTTTCCGGGGGGGCTTCCAGCAGGTCCTGGGGTATCTCCTGCAGAAACCGGGAGGGAGGATTATTTCGCTCATACCCGTACAGCAGGCGTGATACTGCGTTGGTAAGGTACAGGCGTTCCTGAGCCCGGGTGATGCCCACATAACAAAGCCGCCGCTCCTCCTCCATCTCTTCCGGGGATTCGACCCGGTAGGAAGGAAAAACGCCTTCCTCCATTCCGGTCATGAATACAGTCGGAAATTCCAGACCCTTGGCTCCGTGGTAGGTCATCATTACCACCGTGTCATTATGATCGATCTCATCGGTATCCTGCACCAGGGCGATGCGGGCCAGGAAATCCTCCAGGCCCTCCATTCCCTCGTTTTCGAATTCCACCGTTAGCGACCTTAATTCCAACAGGTTGTCGATGCGAGCTTGTGCATCGGCACCATTGGTTTTCTTGAGGTCATCCATATAGCCGCTCATTTCCATAACCTGGTCCAGGATCTCCCGCACGGACGCCCCGGACTCGTTAAGGCTGGCAAAATAGCTCATCATGCCGTAAAAGTCGGTCAGCACTGCCGCCATCTTTTTGCTGATACCGTTGATTTCAGCCGCTCGCGGCAGAATCTCCAGTACCGCTATTCCCTCTTTAAGAGCAGTCTCTTCGAGCTTTTCAACTGTTTTTTCACCGATCCCCCGCCGTGGGGTGTTGATCACCCGGCGGAAGCTCAGCCGATCGTTTTTATTGCAGATCAATTTCAAATAGGCCACCATGTCCCGGATCTCCTTACGCTCGTAGAATTTCCGGGCGCCGATGATGCGGTAGGGAATATATTTGCTCAGCAGGGCCTCCTCGATGATACGGGACTGGGCGTGAGTACGGTAAAAGATGGCGCACTCCCCGTAGTGCCGGCCCTCCCGGTCGACCAGATCGGTAATGGCATTGGCGATAAACTGAGCCTCCTGAAAACTATCCCCGGCACAAAAATATATTATTTTGCCGCCCTCGGGATTGTCGGTATGGAGCTGCTTTTCCTCCCGATCCTGGTTGTGGCAGATGACCGCGTTGGCGGCGTCGATGATGTGGCGTCTGGAACGATAATTCTTCTCCAGCTTGACCAGGTGGGCATCGGGATAATCGTGCAGGAAACGTTTGACATTACCTGGATCCGCTCCCCGCCAGCTATATATGGACTGGTCGGGATCCCCGACCACGAACAGGTTGCGGTGCCGGGCCGCCAGCAAATTGGCCAATTCGTACTGGGCTTTGTTGGTGTCCTGGTACTCATCCACCATCACATACTGGAAACGTTCCTGGTACTTCTGCAGTACCTCTGGATACTCCTTGAACAAGCGAATGCACAGCAGAATCAGGTCTTCAAAGTCGAGGGCATTGTATTCCTTCAAGCGGGCATTATAAAGGCGGTGGACATGCAGATACTTGTCCCGCACCCAAGTAGGCCGCTGCAGTTCCTGATAATACTTTTCGGGCTTAGCCATGCTGTTCTTGGCTTGTTTGATTATATACATCACATCATCGGGTTTGGTCTCGTAATCGTTTTCTTCCTTGAGAATCTCTTTGATCAGGGACTTGCTTTCGCTCTCTCCCAGAATGGCAAAACCGCGGTCATAGCCAAGATTGTGAATATCCATGCGCAGGATCTTGTAACAGGCGGCATGGAAAGTCTGGATCCAGTGCCCACTGTAATCGGGGATGAGCCGTGCCACCCGATCCCTCATTTCCTTGGCCGCCTTGTTGGTGAAGGTTATGGCCAGGATGGAATCAGGCCACACCCCGCTGTCGATCAGACAGCCGATGCGGCTGGTCAAAACCCGGGTTTTGCCGCTGCCGGCTCCGGCCAGGACCATACAAGGCCCGTCAAAATGAAAGACCGCTTCCCTCTGACGGTCGTTTAATCCAGTTGTTATATCCTGCATTCGATACCTGCTTTCTTGTATGAAGAACGGATTAGCTTCTGCTGTCAGTTTTAATGATACCACAAAGGGGGGGCCGGATTTAAGACTCGGCTGTGTTTGGCAGATCAAGGGGATAATGGGAGAACACTGGAAAATCTGCATTGCCAAACCCAAGCAAAAGAAAACCCGCCTCCAGACGGGCGGATGCGGGCTTGACGGCCGGACTTAGGCGGCAGGTTTTTCCCAAACCGGCCCTTTAGCGGCGTGATTTAAGTTCGGAGAAAATGTTTTCCAAGGATACATCCTGTTCCACCAGCAGTACCAAAAGGTGGTATAAGAGGTCCGAAGCCTCATAAACCAGTTCCTCCCGGCTGCGGTTTTTGGCGGCAATAATCACCTCGGCGTTTTCCTCGCCCACCTTTTTCAATATCTTGTCAAGTCCCTTTTCAAACAGGTAGGTGGTATAGGAACCGGCCGGCATCTTGCGGCGGCGATCGCTGATGACATCGTACAGCTCGTACAGTATGGCGGCACTGGCCTGGGGGTTGTATACCTGGTCAGGATCAAATGTCGCCGGCTCAATCTCTTCGCCGGCCGCGTTACGGTAAAAGCAGGAATAATGGCCGGTATGGCAAGCAGCCCCGGTTTGCTCTACTTGAATCAGGAGACAGTCCCCATCACAGTCATAGAAAATGTCCCGGACCTGCTGAACGTGCCCGGAGGTCTCGCCTTTCATCCACAATTGCTCCCGGCTGCGGGAATAAAACCAAGTACGGCCGGTCTCGATGGTCTTGCCCAGCGATTCGGCATTCATGTAAGCCATCATCAAAACCCGGCCGCTCTGGCTGTCCTGGATGATGGCCGGCACCAGACCCCGTTCGTCGAATTTTACTTGCTCGATCATAGTCTAATCGTTACTCCTTTTCCTGCCAGGTACTCTTTGGCCTGGCGGATTGTATATTCACGGTAGTGAAAGATGGAAGCGCACAGCACCGCATCGGCTTTACCATCGGCACAAGCC
>JAKJCH010000158.1:0-3565 GCA_022706565.1 Bacillota bacterium
CAAAACCGGTGAAATGAATCCTGAGTTGGCCCGTATTTCGGTTTTGACTTATGAAAAGGTAGGGCTGGCGGTCCCCATGATATGCCAGCAATGCGGAGTACCCGCCTGCATGTTGATTTGCCCCGTGGGGGCTATCACTAAAAACACGGCTACGGGAGCCATGGAAGTGCATGATTCCAAATGCATCGGCTGCAAGATGTGCACCATCGCCTGCCCGTTTGGTGCGATTCATTATCATGTAGCCACCAACATAGTAAGCAAATGTGACCTCTGCTTCGGTGATCCGGCCTGCGTCAAGCTTTGCCCCTCCGGCGCCATCAGCTTTGTCGAAGCCAATGCCGGCAGTATTGCCAAGCGCAAAACATTTGCCGCCAAGTTCAAAAACCTGTTCGAGGAGGTGGGTTAAGCATGTACGGATGGACAGGACAAATAATCCGGGTCAATTTGACAGCCGGCACAATTAAAAAAGAAGCCTTGCCAGTGAGCGATTTGCACAATTTTATCGGCGCGCGCGGGCTGGGCAGCAAGATTATCTTTGACGAGATAGATCCCCAGGTCGATCCCCTGAGTCCGGATAACAAGCTGATCTTTATGACCGGTCCGCTGACTGGAACCCTGGCTACCTCGGGCGGGCGTTACAACGTCATTACCAAAGGGCCTCTGACCGGCACCATCGCTGCCTCTAATTCCGGGGGTTCCTTTGGTCCCGAAATCAAGTTCGCAGGTTATGATGGCATCATTTTCGAAGGTAAATCCCCTGAACCAGTTTATTTGTGGATCAACAACGATACAGTAGAACTGCGCAGTGCCGCTGATCTCTGGGGTAAGACGGTCATCGAAACTACCGATTTCATCAAGGAAAATGTTGACGATGACGCCAGGGTGGCAGCCATCGGTCCTGCCGGCGAGAACCTGGTCAAGTTCGCTAATATCCTGAATGATTATAACCGGGCCGCTGGACGGACCGGAGTTGGTGCAGTCATGGGTTCCAAGAATCTTAAAGCGGTTGCGGTCCGAGGTACCCTGGGGGTGAAGGTGGCTGACCAGGAAGGCTTCTTTGCCGCTATCAACGATGCCCGGGCCAAATTGAAAGCTCACCCGGTTACCGGAGCTGGTCTGGGGGCTTTCGGCACCAATATCCTGGTTAATATTATCAATGAACACGGTACCCTGCCGGTCAAAAACTTTAGTGAAGCCGCGGTATTCCCCGCTGCGGAAAAGATATCCGGCGAGTGGCAGGCGGAGCACAACCTGGTTAGGAACAAAGGGTGTTTTGGCTGTTCGATCGGCTGCGGCCGGGTTACTAAAAACCACGGCAAATACAAGGGGATAGGAGAAGGCCCGGAATATGAGGCCACCTGGGGTTTCGGATCAGACCTATATATCGATGATTTTGAAGCTATTTCCAAAGCCAACTTCCTGTGCAACGAGTATGGGCTGGATTCCATTACTATGGCTACCACCCTGGCTTGTGCCACCGAGCTGACAGAAAAGGGCTTCATCCCCCGGGATAAATCCAATCTTAGCTGGGGCAATGCCGAAGCGATGCTCCCTAAGATCAGAAAGACCGCCCTGCGGGAAGGTTTTGGCGATGAGTTGGCTGAAGGCTCATACCGGCTGGCTGAGATGTACGGACATCCTGAGCTCTCCATGTCGGTCAAAAAACAGGAACTGCCGGCTTACGATCCTCGCGGACAGCATGGCATCGGCCTCAATTATGCCACCTCCAACCGCGGCGGCTGCCATGTGCGCGGCTATATGACTTCCCCTGAGGTATTGGGGATACCGGTGAAAACTGACCCCGATAACCCGGCGGAAGCACCTGAACTGCTCAAGATCTTCCAGGATTTGACCGCAGTAGTTGATTCGGCTGGATTGTGCCTTTTCACCACCTTTGGCATCGGTCTGCCCGAGATCGCGGCGCAATATCGCACTGCCACCGGGGTAGATATAAGTGATGAGGAACTCCTCCTAGCAGGCGAACGCATCTGGAACCTGGAAAGACTCTTTAACCTTAAAGCCGGATTTTCCAAAGCCGATGATACCCTGCCGGACCGACTCCTGAACGAACCTATGAAGGGAGGCCCCCACGAGGGTCGTACAGTGCAGTTGAGTGCGATGCTGCCTGTTTACTACAGCCTGCGCGGTTGGGATGAGGAAGGTGTTCCCTCCGAGGCCAAGAAACAGGATCTGGGCCTGTAGTATTACCATCAGGCACCAGGTAGATCCATAGGAAAAGTGACCGGGTGACAGACGGAATCGGCTGCCACCTTGACTGAGAATAGATTCAAGGTGGCAGCCTGGTACTGAGGAGGCCGATAATTATGGCTGCATGCATTGATATGCAAGAATTAAGTTCGATTCTAACCCGCTATCCGCCTGAGCAACGCTATATACTAGCCATCATGCAGGATATCCAGGGAGAGTACAAATACCTGCCCAAAACCGGGCTGCAAATGATTTCTGATTATGTGGATGCACCCTTGAGCCGCATTTACAGTATGGCCACCTTCTATAAGGCTTTCAGCCTGGTCCCCAAGGGGCGGATCAATTTCAAGGTGTGTGACGGCACTGCCTGTCACATCAAGGGTTCCAACATTATCATGGATCAGATCGACAAATATCTTAATATCAAACCGGGTGAGACCACCGCTGACCAGGAGTTCTCGATGGAGACGGTCAACTGTCTGGGAGCCTGCGCCTTAGCACCCGTTGTGGTCGCCAATGAAAAGGTGCATCCCAAGGTTACCTCATCCGGAATAATTGAGATTATTAAGGTATATGGAGGGCCAAATGATGCCGCAGATAATTGAGGCTGATAAGAAAATGGTCCTGGTGTGCTGCGGAACCGGCTGCCTGGCCAACGGCAGCATGGAGGTCTATCAGGAATTGCAGCAGCAATTGGCCAATTCCAATGTAAACGTATCAACCTACACCAAAGCGACCGGATGCAACGGCTGGTGTGAAAAAGGGCCTCTGGTTAAAATAATGCCCGATGATATCACCTATTGCCAGGTAGCCGCCAAGGATGTGGCCGAGGTAATAGCCAAAACCATAGGTAAGGGCGAACTCATCAATCGATTGCTCTACCGGGATCCAAAAACCAAGCAGAGGGTCAAGTCCCACCATCAAATCGATTTTTACAAGAAGCAGCATAAGGTGGCCCTGCGCAACATCGGAGAAATAGACCCGGCTTCCATAGAAGATTATATCAGCCGGGATGGCTACCAGGCGCTGAATAAAGTGCTGCACACCATGGGCCCCGGGCAAGTGGTGGAGGAAGTCATCAGATCCGGGCTGCGGGGGCGGGGTGGGGGCGGATTCCCGACCGGCCAGAAATGGAAAGCCTGTACCGACGTCGAGGCATCCGTCCGCTATATTATCTGCAATGGGGACGAGGGCGATCCTGGAGCCTTTATGGATCGCAGCATTATGGAAGGTGATCCCCACACTGTTATTGAAGGCATGATCATAGGGGCTTATGCCGTCGAGGCGACAGCCGGGTTTATTTATGTCCGGGATGAATACAGCCTGGCGGTCAAGAATCTGGGCATCGCTATCCAAG
>JAKJCH010000158.1:3583-3836 GCA_022706565.1 Bacillota bacterium
AATGTGGGCGAGCCCCGCGACAAATATGTTTATCCCACTGAAAAGGGCTTATGGGGCCAACCGACGGTCATCAACAATGTGGAGACCTGGGCCAATCTTCCAGTTATTATTAATGATGGAGCCGAAGCCTGGGCTTCCATTGGTACCGAGGGCAGCAAGGGAACCAAGGTGTTTTCCCTGGTTGGCAAAGTCATCAACACTGGACTAGTCGAGGTGCCCATGGGTACCACCCTAAGAGAAATAATCTACGAAA
>JAKJCH010000159.1:0-3537 GCA_022706565.1 Bacillota bacterium
GATCAGACCCTGCAGGCCCTGGGCCGACGCATCGTCCAACTGGTCGGCGCTGGCCTGCAGCAATGTTTTGGAATAGGTTAAAAAAGCAACCGAGCTGTCTATGCTGGTATTCAATAGAGTGGTAAGGCTCCGACAGTCATCCAGCAGATCCAGTATGTCATCTTCATAGTTATTCAAGGTGTCTCCCAGGTCATCGGTCTCATCGATCAGGTCCCTGGTCAAATCAGTTATCTCGCTGAGGGTGCCGGCCATGGAGGCGGTCTGTGCCATCAGCGAGTCTATAGTGTCATCGTATTCCATCACCGTGCCCGCCATTTGCCCGGCACCCATCAGACCAGTCTGCTCGAAGGGTGTGGCGGTGTCTGCCACTGCTTGCATTCCATATAGGGTGCCTCCCAATTGGTCATTTAGAGTGTCGAGCATGGCTTGCAAATCTTCCAGGTCTTCCTCGACAGTTGCCGCAGAATCGCCCATATTTCCCAATGGAGTTCTGAGTTGATTCAAGGAGTTTGTCATACTTTCGATATCCCGATTAAGATCACGGGTCATTCTTTTGGCGATTTTGAAATAGGGGATCATTTTTTCCAGTTGGTCATTGGCTGCAGTAATATCTTCCAGGGTTTTATCACCATACTGGTACATTTGTCCCTTCCCGGCACTGAAGGTCTGCCTGGCATCCTCGACACCCTCACTGCCGCTTTTCAGCAGATTGAGCCCCTCCTTCGTACTCTCCAGGGTGTTCAGAAGATCATTCATACTGTGGTAAATGGCATCGGCAGATTCATAGACCGTGTCCTTGGCTTCTTTTAGTTCTTTGAGTTCTTCCATCTGCTTTAGGGTGCCGGGTATCATCATCATGGTGATGCCTTTGGTTTCAAAGCTGTTGGTACCAATGCGGATAGTAAACGTATCCTCTTCTCCAGGCAAAGCGGCGAAGAGAACGGCCTTGTAAGTACCTAGTGACTGCAGTTGGGAGCCTGGTGCTTCCAGGCTGTAAGTATCCTCGCTATTGACATATGTGGCCACCTGCAACAACATATTGTACTTATAATAATCTTTGGCTTGAGCGTTGGGCTTGATCGCGATATTTATTTCCACCAGCCCTGCCGCCCCAGCCAGTTCCTGGGCCTGCTTCGGCTGCCCGTTGAGTTTGTAAGAAACATCAAAACTCCAGGGCAGCACAATGGCGTCATTCTTGACCTTGCAACTGTAGTAAAACCTCTGTAAATCGCTATCTCCCAGATCCCATTGCACCCCATCAGTACTGAGAATAGGCTGATCATAGCTAGTCATATTGGTAACCGACTCATAGACGCCGTAATCCTGAAATCTATATATCCCGTTCAAACTGCAGCTTTTTACCACGCTCACATCTTCAACAATACCGTAATAGTCAAGATTGACATATACAGCCTCATCGGTTGTCACCGCGGGTGGTGCAGCATTGGCAACGGCTATTGGGTATACCCCTGATATCAGGAATACCCCCAATAGTAGCCCGGTGATGAGTTTCCTGGTTCTGACCTTACAAATATTGCGAAATGCTTTCATCTTCAAGTTCCTCCCCAACATCTGGTAATCTATCTTCCTGGCGGGCAATTATTGACTGCGGCATGAATTTGCTGCCAAGCATTATCATTTTATCGGACCATATAAACAGATTCGGCAACAGAGCTATAACCATAAACATACTCAACAGAGCCCCCCGGGCCACCAGTCTCCCCAGGTCGGCCAGGGCCGTAACACTGGATAAGAAATATAGACCGTAGCCGGCCACTGCCAAAATAAGGCCGGAGGTCAGGATAGGCAACATGCTGGCCGCAGTCGCCTTTTGGGAAGCAGTCACTTTGTCGTGGCGTTTGCGCTGGTCCAGGTAGTGGTAGGTCATTACGATGGAGTAATCGATGGTTGCTCCTAACTGCAGACAGCTGACCACAATGAAACCCAGATACATCATGCGTGCGCCCAGCAAGTAGGGAACCATCATGTTGACATAAACCGCCATTTTAATAGGTATTATCAGCACAATGGGAAGGACCAGAGAGCGAAAAGCCACCCCTATAGCCAGTGCCACTCCCAGCATGGAAAGCTTGTCAATCCGGCTCCAGTCATCGACGATTACCCCTTTTATATCCATGGTGGAAGGGGTAACGCCGATTATATATGAATTTTCCGGATAATATCCCTTAACGATTTTTGAAATCTCATCGGCGGCACGAAAAGCCAATTCGCTTTCCCCGGACGTTCTTATGGGAATAAGGATGCGGGAGTAATTATCACTGTGGAGCTGTCCGGTAATACTGTCTGGCAGAAAGCTTGCGAGAACTCCATCCGGTAAGGTATTAGCAAGGGATGTAACATATTTTACATAGGGCAGTTCCTCCAGGTCTTCAGATAGTTTGGCTTCAGTTACCATGGAACTGTTAGGCACAATCGCCATAATCAGATTGCTCCGGCCGAACTTGGAGGTAATCGCCTGGTCATCCTCATACATAGTCGTTCCCTGGGACAAACCCAGTGCTTCATTACCATAATTGAAATCGTTCATGTCTTTGGCTACATAGGCGGGAACTGCGATCAGCATCAACAGGATTAGAGTTACCCAGCGAAATCTATATATTTGCCCGGCCACTTTATCAAAGGAAGGAACCAGCGGCTTGTGTTGCGTGCTTTCGATTATCTTATACCAGCGCAACACGAACGCGGGGGTTAGGGTCATCACCGTGATCATACTGATGGCAATGCCTTTGGCCAGCACCAGCCCGATATCGCGGCCAATACCATATCGCATCAGGACCAGGGCCAGGAATCCCACCACCGCTGCGGCTCCAGCTGAAGAAACAGTCACTATGCTTTTGCGGATGGCATTGGATAAAGCCTCTTCCACCGGTAGCTGCAGCTTTCGCTCCTTAGTGAAGTTATCCAGCAGGATTATGGTGTAATCCATGGCAATGGCCAATTGCAGGACTGCTGCTACACTGAAGGTAATAGAGGAAACGGTACCAAAAAATATGTTACTGCCCATATTAATAACGACAGAAATCAATATCACAATTAGAAATACCAACGGTTCAAACCAGGAGGTGGTAGCCAGTGTCAACAGCCCTAAGATAATAAATATACCGAAGATCAGAATATACAGCATCTCTTTGGTAATGATCTCATTCAAGAATTTTTCCTGTACAGCTGGTCCGCTAAAAGAGCCCTTCTCTCCCAATATGGTTTGCATTTGCTGAATAGCTGATCGGGTGCTGGCAGCAGAATTATTACCGGTAAAGGTTATGTCCATGACCGCATGTCCATCTTGGTAATAGTCATCAATCTCTTCATAGGGGATGAACAGGCTGGACTGGTTGATATCCGTCACCGCATCAGCCCACTGGACCCTGTCCACACCTTCTATGGCCGCAATGCGATCCTTATAAGTCTTGGCTTCATAAATGGACACATCGGCAATCATTATCCGGGCCGTCCCAGGATAGCCGAATTCCTCTTCCATCAAATCGATTCCCTGTTTGGAAGGCATATCACTTGGCA
>JAKJCH010000159.1:3548-3811 GCA_022706565.1 Bacillota bacterium
GGTTATGATAAAGATTATTGCGAATACCTTCTCGATCAGTTTGCTGCGTCGGATGATAAAATCTACCAAGCTCTGCCCTCTCCTGTGAGAGAGGGCGGGCAGATTTTCTTTTCCTCTCCGAGTAAAACGCCACATCGATAACACCAACTTGCTCAAATTAGTAGATTCTTGTTGTCAGATCAACATCTATTTATTTATGTACACATGTTGATTATATCCTTGGAAGAAATTATACTAACAGAAGCAGATTGTGCAATCATCAA
>JAKJCH010000015.1 GCA_022706565.1 Bacillota bacterium
CAAAACGCCTATCCCGTCCATATAAGGCATAATGAGATCAAGAATCAACACGTCAACATCCTTCTTCTCCAGTACATCCAACACTTCGACCCCATTGGAGCAAACATCTACTACTTCGAAATCTGGCTCGTTGGAAAAGTAATCGCTCATTATACTGCAGAATTCCCGATTGTCATCTGCCACCAGGACTTTGATATGATTCGTTTCCCCAATCATTCTGAATATCCTCCCTCACTGCTTAAAATCTGTTATCGTGCAATGGTAGTTACGCTTTTCGACTATTGTACAAAATTTACCTCTTTTTGAGTTGCACTAAATTGCTCCATTATCCCCTATCACCTGTCATATTCGAACACGTTCATACAAGTCCAAGCTGGTTGAATATTCCTCTCCGATGGCATTTGATTTAAGTGCCGCCGAAATCAGCTCAAATTTTTCGAAGAAAAACTTTGTCGAAACTTTTTGGGTTTGAGATCCTTGGGTGGGCATTTCCGACAAAATATTATCCATGAAAATGCCGTAACCGGTCTGCGGATCATTCAAAAACACATGGGTGACCGCACCTGCCAGGTGATCGTCCTGAATGATGGGACTGCCGCTCATCCCTTGTATTATACCCCCGGTGATACTGATCAAACGTGGATCGGTTACCTTTATCACCATGTCTTTGCCGTTTTGGCGGGCGGAGTATTTCTTTTCGATAACAATATCAAATTTCTCTATAGTCTCGCCATTGATAACGGTCATTATCTGGGCAGGTCCCTCTTTGACCTGGTGGGCATAGGCTATTTCCATCTGGTACGGGTAGTGCGGGTTCACAGGATCCGTCTCCATTTCTCCGTAAATGCCGCTGGAGGAATTCTTAATTATATTTCCAGCCACGGTACCTTTGTCATTGAATACCCCGATCTTCTCGCCGGGCCACCCAGGGCGCCCCGGTTTGATGGTCTGAATCGAAGCGCTGACTATTTTGCCGTTCATCACATTGATGCCCTGTTTGGTATCGGCATCGACAATTATGTGGCCCAAGGCGCTATAATAACGGGTCTGTGGATCCCAGCAGGTCATGGTCCCGACACCCACCACCCCGTCACGTATGAAAAGGCCAATGCGGAAGCGATCGGTTTCAGCGCAGTGAACCGGGGTCATCGGGATGAGCAACTCCTTACCCCTTCTATTAACAGTCAATTGCATGGTATTAGGGCCCTTGGCATCGATCAACCGGGCCAGATCCATTTCGGTGGTTACCGCCTGCCCGTCAACCGCCATGATCAGATCACCGATTTCCATACCGGCATCGCGGCCGGGATAGAATTTTTGCTCACCATCACCCAGGATGGGAGCGAAGCCTACCACCATAATCCCTTGGGAATGAAGAAATACACCGATGGAATGACCGCCCACCACCACCCGTTTGGGAGGCAGGGATTGGATCTGGATGGATTTCAGGGGAATATACCCCCACAAGTTGAGGCTAACTTCTGTTGTCCCCGGTTTAAGCGCCATTATTTCATAACTGGAGCCGTTGCGGGAAATGCTAACCGCTTCATCATCGCGGGGCGCAAAGACATTGCGGGAAGGGCGGGATACAGTCAATTCAATGCTTCTCTGCAGCCGCTCGGGCAGGTCGATATTGATAAGGTTGGTCTCACCTACCACCATTCTTTGGGTAGCGGGCAGGACAATTATGTTTCTTATCTGTGGGTGCAGGCATAAGGTTAGAAACAAGAGAGACAAGAATATGCCTATCAGCGGGCGCATTTTGGGCAAAAAATATTCCCTCCCGAAATAGTCTCGCTATATTGTCCCCTTGGCGGGGGCATAATATACCGATACATCAAGAGGGTGGATGCCTGTATTTATGAAGTTCGTTTCCGGGTCTTTGCGGATGCTATCATCTCGCGGGCATGTTCAATGGTCAGCTGGGTATAGCTGTCTCCAGCCAGCATACGGGCTATCTCGACTACTTTTTCATCTGTATCGAGGTCCTTGACCCTAGTGTAGGTCTTGCCGCCAGACACCGTTTTCTGAACTATCAGGTTGCGGTGCCCGTAACTGGCTACTTGGGGGGAATGGGTCACCAGAATCAGTTGGTGATTGCGGCTCAGTTGGCCCAGCTTCCGTGCTACCGAGTTCAGGGCTTCTCCACCCAAACCAGCGTCGATCTCATCGAAGATCAGGGTGGGGATATTGTAGACATCGGCCAAGGCGGTTTTCAGGGCCAGGATAAATCTTGATATCTCCCCTCCCGAAGCAATCTTGTTTACAGGTTTCATCTCTTCTCCAGGATTGGGCGAAAACCAAAAATCAATTGCATCAATGCCCTTGCTGCTGGGTATTTCCCGGCGGGACAGTCTTACCTCAAAACAGATATTGGGCATATTCAAATCCATCAATTCCTGGTGGACCCGGGCGGCCAGCGTTACCGCCGCCTGGCTGCGCCGCTGGCTTAGTTCTTCAGCCTTCTGGAGGTAATCGGCTCTTACGCGCTCAAATTCCTCCCGGGCTTGCTTAAGTCGATCTTCACTTGCCAACAACAACTCCTTTTCCTGGCGGGCTTTTTCCAGATGAGCTAAAATCTCGGCCACTCCGGAACCATATTTCCCCTTGAGCCGGCTGATCAGATAAAGGCGGTTCTCGATTTCTTCCAGTTCGCCTGGTTCAAAATCAAGGCTCTCCCTAAATTCAGCTACCTGGTTGGCTATATCCTGCAGAGAAAAATAGATACTTTCTAGGGGCTCGGCCAAGGAGGCAAAGAAACTGTCGTTTTTCACTTGCATGACCTCAGCAAGTCCCGCCCCGACCTGGTCATGGGCGCTAGCCGCCTCCTCGCCATCGTATAGCAATTCAAGCAGGTGGTTGGTAATTTTGAGGAGTCTGGCGGCATTTTTAATGCGATCGCGTTTTAAAGCCAATTCTTCCTCTTCACCCTCATACAAACGGGCGGATTCGATCTCCCTGATCTGAAAGTCGAGGTAGTCCAAACGTTGGTTACGGTATTGGATCCCCTCCTGCAATTCCTTCAGTTGGGCCTGCTGCGCCTGCAGCAGCTGAAATTTCGAGGATACCTCCTGTCGCAGATCAGTAATGGGACCGGCAAATCCGTCCACGTAATCAAGGTAATAAACCGGCTTCATAATGTTTTGACGGTCGTCCTGAAGGTGAATATCCACCAACCAGGCGCCCAGAGACTTAAGCGCAGTCACCGTTACCTGGCGGCCATTTATCCTGGCCGGGTGGATCTCCCGGGCCAGTATGACTCTGGCCTGCTCCTCGTCCTCGTCGTTCAAGCCCTGCTGGGACAAAAAAAGAAGCGCTTCATTATTCCCGCTCACATCAAAGACTCCCTCGACTACCGCCCGGCGGCTATTGTCCTTGACCAGGTCGGTGTTGATGCGATCGCCCAACAGCACTCCCAAAGCGTCGATTATTATTGATTTGCCCGCCCCGGTTTCCCCGCTCATCACATTTATGCCAGCCGAGAATTGCAGGTGCATGTCATCTATCAGGATGAAATTATCTATGTAGAGTTCTTCCAGCATTATTTATTCCACCGAATTACATTCTTGATTTCTCAGGCCTGCTTCGACGTACCTTATGCATCATTTTAAACTTATCTGCCGGTCTACTCAAGAATTGTAGTCATGAGGGCCGATTGTCAAACAAAAAAGCCGCGCTGGCGGCCGTGAGATGGCGGGGGCAGTATTTCCGGGATTGCAATCAGTCCGGTTAAGGCTGCATAAGGCGCGCGAAATAGTATTTTACTTCAGCAACGCGTTCCTTGGCTCTTATCACCACCAGGATGGTATCGTCGCCGGCCACTGTACCCAGAATCTGGGGGTTGTCCAGTGAATCGATCAAAGACGCGACGGACTGGGCGGCACCGGGCAGGGTTTTAATTACGATAATATTCTCACTGGAATCCAGGCCAACCACTGAATCGCTGAAGACCCGCTTGGCCCGCTGCAACTGCATTGGTATTTTGGCTTCCGGCCAAGCATAAGAATAGCCATTGTCAGTCGGCACCTTGATCAGACGCAGTTCCCTGATGTCGCGGGAAACAGTAGCCTGGGTGACATCGAAACCTTTGCGGCGCAGGGCATCGCATAATTCTTCCTGGGTGCTGACGCGCTCACTGCCCAATATCTGTCGGATAGCGAAATGCCTTCTGGACTTCATAGTATGCCCCCCTCGAAATTATACTGTCATCATGATCAGGAATGAGTTGAAGTTAGTTGTTACCCATTCTGGTCTCGCTGCAACCGTTCCTCCATGGTCTCAAAGAAGAAACGCGGTTTGACTATGGCCAGCTTCAAACCCCGGTCAGCCTTCTTGATATGCACCAAACCATCATCCTTTATATTCGTACAGACCTGACCGTCCACAGCAACGTAGTACTGTTCCCCATCCCGCGGCTTGATCTCGATCTGTTTATCGGCTGCAACCACTAGAGGCCGTTTATTAAGCTTGTATGATGATATAGGGGTTAGTACAAATGCATCCAAAACCGGATCGATGATCGGGCCTCCACAGGAGAGTGAATAGCCGGTGGAACCGCTGGGGGTAGCCACAATCAGGCCGTCACCGCGATATATTCCATGGGGGTGACCTTCTATCTTGACTTCCAGAGATATGGTCCGGGCAGCTCTGGACTTGATGCTGACTTCATTGAGGCTCAACAGCCTATCGATCAGGCAGTTACCCTGAAATACGCTTATCTCCTGCAGCATCCTCTCCTCCAGAGTGAAATCCCCATTGACGAAAGGCTGTAAGTACCGGTCAAATTCATCCGCCCGGATATTACTGAGAAACCCAACTGTTCCCATATTCACGCCCAAAACTGGTACGTTGCGGTCAGCATATTGCCGGGCGGTCCTGATCATGGTACCGTCTCCGCCCAGAACTATTATGGCCTCAAACGGTTCCGAAGTTATATCGGCACTGCTGCTGTCGATGAGCACCTCGACTCCCATACGGTGCAGGGCCAAAGCTACCTTATCGCCCATTTCCATGGTACTGGAAAGCCTTTTGTTATTGACAATCATTATCTTCACTTAGAGTCTTTGCCCCCCAGCATGCTATGGGCTCTCCGCACCGTCTCTTCGATCAAAGCTGCAGCTGCATCACATTCGGCCGGCCCCTTTTTTAGATATACGAAATACTCGATATTGCCTTTGGGTCCCTTTATCGGGGAGAAGGTCACTGCCGCCAAACCCAGTCCAGCTTGGGATGCTGATGCTATGCATTGCCGGAGTACCTCCAGATGGACCTTGGGATCCCTGACCACTCCATGCTTGCCCACTTTGTCCTTGCCTGCCTCGAACTGTGGTTTTATCAGGCTTACCACCTCACCGCCATCCTTTAGCATATCAGTCAGGACTGGAAAAATCAGCCGGGTAGATATGAAAGATACATCCATGGTGATTATATCGACCGGTCCCTCCAGCAGGGCGGGATCGAAATGTCGAATATTGGTTCTCTCCAGGACCACTACCCGGGGATTGTTGCGCAAGGTCCAGTCCAACTGACCGTAGCCGACATCCAAGGCAAAAACCCGGACAGCTCCGTTTTGCAGGGCACAATCGGTGTAACCGCCAGTTGAGGCGCCTACATCCAGGACCACCTTACCGTTGAAATCAAGCCCGAACTCTTTGATTGCCCCCTCGAGTTTATACCCTCCCCGGCTTACATACTTTGAACGCCGGAGCTCGATAGTAAGTTCAGCACTATCCTCTACTTGGGTGCCGGGTTTATGGACCGGCTCCCCGGCAATGGCAACCTCTCCGGCAATAATCATGGCCCGGGCCTTTTCGCGGCTTTCGGCTAATCCCCGGCTGTACACCAGATTATCCAATCTAACTTTGGCCAAATTTTCGCAACTCCAATGTTATACGGCTGGCCAGCTCCGGCCAGCGAGCAAAGATTCGTTCAATTATTGATTCTGCCTTCATATTCAGTAATTCCAACAGTATTTCCACCCGTCCCTGCTCAACAAACTCATCGGGAATGCCAATGCAGAGTACATCGCCTTTAAAGGACTGCTGGCTTAGTAATTCCAATAGCGCACTGCCGAACCCCGCTGAGACGGCATTATCCTCCAGGGCCACCACCCGGGTGAAACGGCTGGCTATGTTATGTATGAACCCGTTGTCTATGGGTTTGATAAAACGGGCATCGATAAGCTCCGTACTTAGTCCCCGTTCGGTCAGCAACCCAGCTGCTTCCCGGGCCAGCCCTACCGCCCGCCCCACCGCTATGATGGCCAGGTCGGAACCGGCCGACAAGACTTGTGGCTGCCCGATCGGTAAAATCGCTCGTTCCTGGGTTACCGCCATACCCTCACCCGCTCCCCGCGGATACCTTACCGCTGCCGGAGAGCCAAGCGCCAGGGCGGTATGCAACATGTCGGCTAATTCGTTTTCATTGCTAGGGGCCATAATGGTCAAGTTGGGTATGGGACGTAAATACGACAGGTCGAATACCCCGTGGTGAGTAGGGCCGTCTTCCCCGACCAACCCGGCTCGGTCTATGGCAAAAACCACCGGGAGGTTCTGCAGGGCTACATCGTGGATAATCTGGTCATAGGCTCTTTGCAGAAAAGTCGAGTATATGCATACCACCGGTTTGAGACCGGCACGGGCCATACCCGCTGCCAAGGTCACCGCGTGTTCTTCGCAGATACCGACGTCAAAGAACCGGTCGGGATACGAGCGGGCAAATTTGCTCAGCCCGGTCCCGCTGGTCATGGCTGCAGTTATTGCCACCACCCTTTGGTCACGGCTGCCGGCTTCACACATATACTCCCCAAAAACCTCAGTATAGGTTTTCAAGCTCTTACGGAACTGCAAACCGGTATCAGGATTGAATGGCCCCACCCCGTGAAAGACATCGGGATTCCGGCGGGCTGGTTCATAACCCCTGCCCTTTTCCGTAATCGTGTGTATCAGCACCGGGCCCTTCATGCGGCGAGCATTCCCCAGGACCTGGATCAGTGTCTCCAGTTCGTGTCCATTGACTGGTCCGATATAATGAAAACCCAATTCTTCAAACCACATGCCCTGTACCATCAAGTATTTGACCGTATCCTTGAGCCGGCCCGCCGCCCTGGCGATATTGGGACCTATACCAGGGATGCGGGAAAGCATACTCTCAACCTCTTCCTTGGTACGGTTGTAATTGGGATCGGTGCGGAGGCGGTTGAGATAACTGGACATGGCCCCCACATTCTTGGAGATCGACATTTCGTTGTCATTCAAAATGACGATCAGGTCGGTACCCTGCTGACCACCATGGTTTAGCGCTTCATAGGTCATGCCCCCGGTCATGGCACCGTCGCCGGTGACCGCTATCACGGCATAGTCTTGTTTCTGAATATCGCGGGCCAGGGCCAAACCCAAAGCAGCCGATATCGAAGTGCTGCTATGGCCGGTGTTGAATGCGTCATACGGTGATTCTTCATATTTGGGGAATCCGCTGATTCCACCAAACTGCCGCAGTCCCGTCATACGATCCTTGCGCCCGGTCAGGATTTTGTGGGTGTAGCTCTGATGGCCAACATCCCAGATGATTTTATCCCGGGGAGTATCAAACACATAATGGAGGGCTATAGTCAGTTCCACTACCCCTAAATTGGCGGCCAGGTGACCCCCGCAGGCGGCTACGCTCTTGATCAGCACCTGTCTTATTTCCTCAGCCAGATCATACATCTCCGCTATCGAAAGCTTTTTTAAATCATGCGGCCAGTTTACCCGGTCCAACACTTGATCCTCCACCTAGGTCACCTCCTTTCCCGAAACAACTCCAGGCCGGTTAACTTCTCCCACCAACCTAATAATACTGCTACCTTGAATATAATGGAATTGGCATTGCGAATCGCAATGCTTTTTCCGATCGCCTTGCCGCCAACTGTTAGAGCGGCGATAAAGCTGGTCATGGCTGCCCCGGTCAGAACCAGATCCTGGATGCCGAACATCTGGGTCCAATTATAGACTATTCCAGCTCCCACCGCACCGCTCAGGGTACCCGCAATATCTCCTACCACATCAGCGGTATAATTGGCCACTATACTGGCGTTTTTGGTTATCTTCACCGCCTGGACGGCCCCAAAAACTTTTTTTGCCGCCTTGGCGTTGAAGGGCGGCAATTGTGCTGCCGTTGCAGCAGTCCCTATTATATCGAATACTATTCCGGACAGGATGATCAATAACAACAAAATGAACGCTACCAGGGTATTGTTGACTGCCCTCACCAGGGCTTCGGATCCAACACTCACTATCAGCGCTATGAAAAAGGTCAGAAATGTTACTATCAAACTCGATATCAGCGTTCCCCTGGTGTGTCCTGCCAAAATATCTTCCACCCTGATGATATTAATAAGTAATAAAAGCAAAAGGTCGTTTATCAAGTAAACGTTGTGACATAGGTCCAGCAGGTTTTCCCCGCAGGTCTCCCGTTTGTTGCCAAATGGGCGGTTTCCCTTTATGCCTGCTACATGCCGTTGCCGTACATGTTTGTTGGATTACCACTAAGTACACACTTTAATCCTTGATAAACCATGCTATAGCGCATACAGTCTAGGAGTTTTCCTCAACAACTCCCACCAACTTCTAGCCTCTTTTGCAACCGCAATTTCAAAGCGGACGATGATACTTCGGCCAAAGCACCACCGCCCTATTACGCTTATCCGCTGCTGTCACTCAAGGCAGGCTACACTGCACCCAGTTACCCCGGAATGCAGGTTTTCCCAAGCTTGCCTGGCAAACCTGAGCCTCCACGAATGTGGGGTCATGCCCGCATGCCATTGCGGATTGCCCCATCACCCTTAACTCCCAGCAACGACCCCCGACTGGGCGTCGCAAGCCGCTACCAGAAGCTTCATCGATGTGCCCTTGATGGATTTTTAGGCCCGTCTTCAAAATTGGCAGAGCTGACTAGAATACTGCAACCTTTTGCTGCTGGTTTCTAGAGTGTTATTATATCATTTCTGGTGTAGCCGGTCCAAGGAACTGCATGGCCAGGTTTGCGCCTATTCCTGCCTGGGTTGGCCAACTGGTATCAAGCAATCATGCTAATCTCCGATTATCACCATAATAGTCCCGATATAGTCAGTATGGTTCCTGCCCGGTCATGAAAATACCCGGCCGAGGGGGGGGCCGGGTATTCAATACGTGATATCCTTTTAATAACCATGTTGCCGCAGCTGCACGCTGGTTATGATGCTGATGCCAGTGACCCCAGGCGTTTTCCCGCGGTGGGTTTGTTCCGCACCTGCAGTGAAATACTGGAGCCGAAACAACGTTGCCATTCCTCGCACGTTTCCTGTACTGACAGTTCGGGATGGAGATTCCATTCCCCATGCAATTCCTCTAGGTCAGCTAAGAAGGCATCACTGCCTCCCATGAAGGGGGCGATTTCGGGTTGGTTCTTGGCCATCGCCCCGAAAACTCTTTGCCACTCCTCCCCAACCTCAAGCACGGACTGAGGTTCGGTTTCCAGCGTACCATACAGACCATCGAGTACATCTAGATAAGCATCGTACCAATCACTTAAGACTCCTAACGGCTTTCTCATTTGTTACACCTCCTCACTCCATGAATTTTGACAAATCCAGAATCGATTTTTCTTGTGAAAATCCGCACATGGTTTGCCTCTGGGCATAGTATAATACTTGCCCGACGATAACAAAACTCCCCCCTCGGTTGGTGCTTGGAAATTTTGCCCGTTTTCCGGTGTTAATGTCGAAATTCAGCCCTAATGCTCTCGAATCTGTCATAAATATGTATCATAACAGATTGTAAAAGTCTTCTATGCCCGTATTGCCAAGGCCTTATCAAGGCTATAACTGTATTCGCAGGCCGAGAAAAAGTAAGTTTCTGCTACTGTCCGATGCCATCGCATAGAAAAGCAGGGGCGGGATAATCTAGTTATAAATGTTGAATGACACTGGAAGGAGTGCAGTTATGGAAAATGACAAAAAACAACACCTTAATATCCTCCTGTTCAGCGGGGATTATGACAAATGCCTGGCGGCTATGATTTTGGCCAATGGAGCAATGGAGAGGGGAATGACAACCACGGTCTTCTGCGCCTTCTGGGGATTATTTCTGCTGCGCGATATGGACAAGGTTTCGACCCAAGACAAGAGTTTGCAGGAAAAAATGTTTGCCAGCATCACCCCGGCTTATGCCGAGCAATTGCCCTTGTCCAAGCTCAACCTGGCCGGGATCGGCAAGACGATGTTGTTGGACATGATGGACGCCAACCAAACTCCGCACTTACAGGATTTTTTGCAGGGAGCTCGTCACAAGGGAGTGCGCTTCTGTGCTTGCCGGCTATCCTTGGAAATAATGGGATTCAAAGCGGAGGAATTATTGGAAGGCATCGAGGTCATCGATGTTGATGCTTATCTGGAGGATGCTGCCCAATCAGATATACAGCTTTTTATCTGAGGGGCAACTATCGGTAACCACCACGCTGAGGTGTTCATAGTATATATAAAACTACAAGAAATAGGGTGTACTATGAATACCAGACAGACAGCAGCTCTCCAACTAAGGCGGGACATAAAAGGCATCGACCGCAAGGTGCCGGTTTTGAACCGGCGCAGAAGCCGCTATGTGTATCTCGATAATGCCGCTAGTACTCCTCCCCTGAAACCAGTACTAAATCAAATGGACGAATTTTGGAATTGGTATTCCGGTGTACATCGAGGTACCGGCTATAAGTCGCTGATCAGTTCCAGGATTTATGATGAATCTCACGAGATTATAGCCAGATTCGTTGGGGCCGATTTAGAACGTGATACTGTGGTTCTGGTCAAGAACACCACCGAGGCCATCAATAAGCTCTCCTTCCGCTTGCAGTTGCAGCCGCAGGACATTGTTGCCGTTACCGCCATGGAGCATCATTCCAATGAGCTGCCTTGGCGGGCGCGGGCTCAGGTCAGGTATATCCAGGTCGATAAAGACGGCCTGTTGGTTCCGGATCACTTGGAACAATTATTCCGGAAATACCCGTCCCGGATCAAATTGGTGGCTGTCTGCGGTGCTTCCAACGTAACCGGACATATCAACCCGGTCCATCGCCTGGCCCGGATCGCCCACTCCCATGGTTGCCCCATCCTGGTCGATGGGGCTCAGCTCATCCCCCATCGGCGTTTCGATATGAAACCTCACTCCCATGGCGATCATATCGACTTCCTGGCTTTCTCCGGCCACAAGGTGTTCGCTCCCTTCGGAGCTGGAGTACTGATCGGCCCCCGTTCGGCATTCGCATCCGGGGTACCTGATTATCAAGGTGGCGGAACGGTCAAGCTGGTGACCAGTAACCGTATCTGGTGGGCCGATCCCCCTGACAAGGATGAGGCCGGAGTCCCCAACGTGGGAGGCGCCTTCGGCCTGGCTGCCACTCTCAAATACCTAAACCGACTGGGCATGGACCAATTGGGCGGTTATGAAGAAGAATTGACTGATTATGCCTTGGAGAAACTGCGAGCTACCCGGGGAGTCAAGATCTATGGTGAACGACCCCGAGTGGGAGTGATTTCCTTTAATCTCTCTGATCTGCCGCATGCCTTGGTAGGTGCGGTGATGTGCTTCGAGGCAGGTATTGGGCTGCGTACCGCTTGTTTCTGTGCCCAGCGTTATGTTCGCCATCTGCTGGGTCTGACGGAAAACGACGTGGACCCCGCCCTCTATGAAAGCAACCGTCTTGACAAGATCCCTGGCATGGTCCGGATCAGCCTGGCTCCCTATAACACCCGTGAGGAGATCGATATTCTGGTAAAATGGCTGAAAATCCTCAACGAAAACAAATATGAATTCCGCCGTCGTTATAAATTCTCTCCACAATTCGGCGGTTACTGGCCGGTGGGTCTTGATGAGAACGCCTATTTCAATCTGGCCGGCGTTTCCCTATGACCATGCCCGCCGGCTTTGGACAGCTTTGATTCGATTACCGGCTCTATCCGCTCTTGCAAAGCACCTGACTAGATCTATAATTAGATAAAGAGTTCTTTTTATAGAGTTGCTCCCGAAAATCAGGAAAGGGGATCAGTTATGATAGGGAAAATCCTAGTGGCTTATGATGGTGGCAATCAGGCTCGGAAAGCATTGGATGCGGCGATGGAGATAGCCCGCAGTATGGGTGCCACTATCCACCTGGTATCGGCGTACGCTCTGCCGATCGTCTATCAGAGCACCGTATCCCTGGAGGGAATCTACCCCGATAATACTGCAATTATGAAGTATCTGCAGGAAAACAGCCAATCTCACCTGGCCGCCATTCTGGAAGAAGCCGCCACCAGGGTGAAGGCTGAGAATATCCCGGTCCATACCGAGATTCTGGAGGGGAGCCCGGGGCGGGTCATCGTGCAGTACGTTGAGGAACAGGGTATTGATCTAGTCGCCGTCGGTTCCCACAACCGTACCGTCGTAAACCGGTTTTTTATGGGCAGCGTTTCCAATTACATCCTCCAACACGTGAAATGTCTGGTATTGGTAGTAAAGGACGATTGATTGGTCTAGGATGTCCTGACCAGGGTAAACCGGGCCAGATCCCTTAGAAAGTCGGCTTCCGGGCCGAAGCGGCTTAAGTTCTCCAAGCAGTCGGCCACGCTCTTACCGGCCTTTTCAGTCGCCCCGGCCAGTCCATATAGACTTACGTAAGTGGTACGCGCGTTTTTATCGTCACTGCCGATCGGTTTGCCTAATACCGCTTGGTCACCGCTGACGTCCAGAATGTCATCGCTGATTTGAAAGGCGAGACCGAAATTGTATGCAAAACGGGTCAAGGCCTCCAGGTCCTGACCTTCCATTTTGCCTAAAATGGCGCCGGTTCTAAGGGCAGCCTTGAATAGTTCGCCAGTCTTGAGACAGTGCATTTCGCTTAACGCCCCAGGTTCGAGATGAGTACCGCCCGACAAGTCCAGAACCTGCCCGCCGATCATACCACGGCTACCTGCCGCATAGGCTATTTCTCTGATCACCTGAATCACATCTTCCATTTCAATGCCATCTACATCGGCATTGTCAGCCAGCAGACCAAAGGCCGCGGTCAAAAGAGCGTCACCGGTTAGAATCGCATTGGCTTCGCCGAAAACCTTGTGGCAGGTGGGTTTGCCCCGACGGAAATCGTCATCATCCATAGCGGGCAGATCATCATGAACGAGGGAATAACAGTGGATAAACTCCAGGGCACAGGCCGACGGAATGACCTGTTCCGGCCTTGCCCCGGCAATGCGAGCTGCCTCGAGAACCAGTATCGGTCTCAGCCGCTTGCCGCCATTCATCACCGCATAGCGCATCGCCTCATGGATCACGACCGGTCGGGGCATTTCCCCGCCCAGGTACTTCTCCAGGTGCTGCTCAATATATTGTTTACGGGTGTCCAATTCTTGGCTAAAAAGCGTTAAGTCGAAATTCATACCTTCATCTCCTAAGTTTTAAGCTTCCATATCTTCCAAGGCGAATTCCCCGTTCAGTTTGCGCAGCAGACGCTGCACCTTGCCGTCGGTCTTTTCCAATTCCTGCTGGCAATACAGCGATAGCCTGACCCCTTCTTCGAAAATAGCCAGGCTGGATTCCAAACTCAGTTCACCGGATTCCAGCTGTTCCACTATCTCTTCCAATCTTGCCATTGCACTTTCAAAATTCAGCCCTTCCATCTTTCAATCTTCTCCTTGCCTTCAATTACAGCCGTCAACCGACCATCGATCATTTCTATGTTCAATAGGTCCCCTTCCGACACCTCGTCGATACGCCTCACCACCGCACCTTCTACGGTCGCGATTGCGTAACCCCGGGCCAAGACCTTTAAGGGACTCATATTATCCAAACCCTGCGCAGTCAGGGCAAAGCGGTGACGGTCGTTTTTTACCTTTTCCAGCATTGCTGCGCCCAGTCGCTGTTGGCATGACGTCAACCGATCCGCTTGTTTTTTGGCCACCCCCTGCGGCTGAGTCCACACCTTTCTCATCAGGCAACGGTCAAGCCTCTCCAGACGGTTGGCTAACAACCTCTGCATACAGCGGTTCATGCGAAGAGTGAGCTCGTCCCGGTGTTTCTGAACTGCCGTGTAGTCCGGTACCGCAAATTGGGCTGCCTGGGTGGGCGTGGCAGCTCGTAAATCAGCCACCAAATCGCAGAAGGTAACATCTACCTCATGTCCTACCGCAGATATAACCGGTATTTTCGATGTGTATACCGCCTGGACTACCTGTTCACTGTTGAAGGCCATAAGGTCCTCCAAGGAGCCTCCTCCGCGAGCCATAATGATCACCTCGGCCAGCCCATGTTCATTGAGCATCCTAACCCCCGCCGCCAGTTCCCGGGGGGCTTCACTGCCCTGCACCGAACTGTGGGCCACGATTACCTGGGCTCCGGGGTGGCGTTGCCGGATCACTCTCAGGATATCCTGTAAAGCCGCCCCGTCTTGTGAGGTCACTACTCCTATCCGGTTAACAATTCGGGGAATCTCCCTCTTGCGGGCCGCATCAAAATATCCTTGCTCGGCTAAACGGGCCTTCAGCTTCTCCAGGTAGAGGAAGAGGCTGCCTGTTCCGTATGGAATCATCTCCTCCACGTAAACTTGGTATTTACCCTGGCGAGCATACACCGATACATACCCGCGCAGCAATACTTCCATTCCGTCTTCGGGTTGGAAATTTACCGTATGCATACGGCTTTTAAACATAACACAATTTATAGTTGCATCCTTGTCTTTGAGAGAGAAATAACTATGTCCCGACTGCTTGTAAAAACGAAACCCGGATAGTTCCCCCTTAAGCCAGAACTCCTGCAGAAACTCGTCCTGATCAAACAGACGGGAGATGTAGGCATTCAACATGCTTACGGTGATGTATTCCTGCACTGTTATATACCTTTCCGAGCCCGGCGAGCCGCCCGGCTAAGATTTATCATCAATTGGGCCACCAACAGCGGTCCCATTCCACCCGGAACCGGCAGCAAATAGCCGGGTACGGCGGACATCCTCTCGCGGTCCACGTTGCCACAGGTCCGGTCGTTGTGCCAATAAAAGCCGGCATCGATCAATAGGGCACCGGGCTTGATATCCTCGGGAGCTACCGCCCCCGGCAAACCCTTCTCTATCACGGCAATATCACTATCTCTCAGATAAGAAGAATCATACTCGGGGATTACTGTCACCTGGCACCCTTCCTTAATGAGAGTAACCGCCAAGGGTAATATGACATCAAAAGAATCCCCTACCAGCAGGACCCTCTTATCCGGCAAGGGACCGGCATATCGACGGCAGACCTCCAGACAAGCCGAAGCTCCGCAACTCACAAAGAACGGATCTCCTCCGATAAGGTCCCCCAGGTTGTACGGACTGAAGCCGTCAACGTCTTTGGAGGGGACAATGGCGGCCAGGAATTCCGCCTGGAAAGCCGCCAGGTGAGTCGGCAGCGGCAGCTGCAGCAAAATGCCGTCCACCGAGTCGTCCTGGTTCAATGTCTCGATCAGGGCCAACAGCTCTTCCCGCCCGATTTCTTCGCCCAGACTTAGCAACCGTGTACTTCCACCTACTGTATCAGCCGCTTTCTTCTTTAAACCTATATAGCGCTTATTATCAGGGTTTTCTCCAACGTCAATCACCGCCAGGCAAGGCGTCAACCCCTCAGCCGCATTGGCCTCCCGCAAAGTCAGCAGAATCTCGTCAGCCAGGCTCTTGCCATTAATCACTTGCATGCGCATCATCTCCATAATTACAAAGTAATGCTATGAAACAGTCATAATCTATCCGCAAAGTAAAAAAGGCCGTGCGGCCCTGTTCCCTCCTCTATAGCGCTGACAACATCATCCAAGTTTCATGTCTTTGATGCGATCCAGGATAGCGTTGATAAAACCCACCGAGGCCGGCTCACTGTAGCGTTTGGAAATCTCCAGAGCTTCATCAATGGCCACCACCGGATTGGATCCGGCATGGTACATTATCTCATAGGCTGCCAGGCGGAGCAGATTACGATCCACTGACGACATCCTTTTTACCGACCATTCTTTGGACAGGCCGGCTAATACATCATCTATATTATTGAGTTTTCCAACCGTACCCTCTACCAGAGACCAGGCGAACTCCCGATCCTTTTCAGCCAACGGCGTGTCCTCCAGCAGATATTCGTAAGCTTGCCGGGGTTCGGCCTGGACCTGATCGACCTGGAACAGTACCTTAAACGCCAGTTCTCGGGCTTTTCGTCTGCTCAACCCATTCTTCCTTTCACGATCACCAGTATCCTATTTTTTAAACAGACCTTTGATCCATAATTCCAGGTCAACCTGCTGATCGATTTTTTTACCCACCTGATAGCCGACCAATATGCACAGGGCTACGAAGAGCGTCCGCCAGAAGCCGAAGCTGATAAACAAAACGCTAGCCAGCAGTCCCAATGTTACACCTATAGCTTTGCCCCGATGCTCAGTCATTATATAGCTGAAATATTTTTCGAACATAATAGAAATCTCCTTATTTGCCGGCGGCCACGAAATCGTCTATAAATACCTTTATCTCGGCTACCTGCAGCCCCCCAACTTTCTCCAGGTTCTCCCGGACCGCAGTTTGGAGCGATTGTGATATCTCCGGCACGTTGTGTTCCGGATTTATCATGGTATGCAATTTTACTTTTACACCGGCAGGAGAAGACACAACCTCGGGCCTCATCTCTTTGACCCCGTCAACCTGCCGGATGGCCTTCATAATAATAGCCTTGACCGCCGGGATGCTCATGGTCACGTCCCCTTCGATACCCTTGTCCACCATTACGGTATCGACCCGCGGGGCAGGTCTCAAAGACCAGATCAACATCAGTAAAGCCAGGAATCCTACTAAAATTGCCACTACCCCGGCTATCATCCGGTTTTGGGTGGAATCCAGCACCATACTAATGTATGCTTGAGGATCCAGCCATCCCAGCGTGGCTGCGACAATAAGTCCGGCCAAGCCAAGTATCACCAGATTGTATATGAATAAAACCAACCGACCGATGGCTGTCATATCCGCACCTCCTTAATAATCGCAATAGAGATAACCCCCTGTAGAAGCAGGGGGTTATCTCTATGTAAGCCCATAGGTTAATCTACCCGAGATTCAACGGTTGCTTCCTCGGCGTCGGTTTTCTTGGTGGCAACCGATACAACATGAACGTTAACCGCGGTAACGGTAAGGCCGGTCATGGTTTCAACCGCTTGTTTTACCTCTCTTTGGACATTTTCTGCCACCTTGGGAATGGCATACCCGAACTCGATGACAATAAATATATCGATGCTGGTTTGATCCCCGGAGGATTCGACCTTAATCCCTTTGCCCAGGTTCTTCCGACCCAATTTTTCTACCAAGTCAGTACCCCAACCGCCGCTCATGTTGGCAACGCCCTCCACCTCAACGGCAGCCAGGCCGGCAACTGTGGACACGACTTCGTCGGCTATACGTATAACACCTAAGTCATTGGGGATCTCCGGTTTAATATTGTCCATGTTTCCACCTCCAGTTATTTTTATACTGTTATTCTAACAGACCCAACAAACGTTTATCAATGTTTGTGCATCCTTACTATTCGTTATCCAATCTATATGTTGTTCATGCGCCGGGAAATAAAATTGGTATATACCTCGCCCCTACGGAAGAAGGCGTTATCCAACACTTGCAGGTGAAAGGGTATGGTGGTCTCTA
>JAKJCH010000160.1 GCA_022706565.1 Bacillota bacterium
AGGTTACCGTCAAGACCGCGGAAAAAACCATCGAGATGTGGCTCAACAACAACACCGCCCAGGTAAACGGAGTGCCGGTAAGGATCGATCCCAATAATCCCGGCGTGGTACCAATCAGTATTCCCCCTGGGAGAACTATGCTGCCCCTGCGCTTTATTGCTGATAATCTTGACTGCCAGGTGACCTGGGTCCCGGAAAAATCCCAGGTGGTCATCCACGAAAGTGTCCAGCGCTAGTGAATAACTTGTGGCCTGTGCCCAAGTTATTGCCGCCAGGTTACGGCAAAATGGGGGGACATACCCAAGGAGGATGGGGTCAGATCTGAAATAATAGTAATGCCCGGGTTAATTAACCATACTAACTAAATAAAAATATCGGGAGGAAACATAAATGCCACTGGTAACTTCAGCAGAAATGTTCAGGAAGGCCTATGGAAAGTACGCGGTGGGGGCGTTTAACGTCAACAATATGGAGATCATCCAGGGAATCGTGGCCGCTGCCCGGGAGGAAAATGCCCCGGTGATCCTGCAGGTTTCAGCCGGAGCCAGGAAGTACGCCAGCCATATCTATCTCATGAAGCTGGTGGAAGCGGCGGTGGAAGACACCGGTCTGCCTATCTGCCTGCACCTTGATCATGGTGAGGATTTCGAGATCTGCAAGGCTTGCGTGGATGGCGGCTTCACCTCGGTGATGATCGATGGTTCCAAGTACCCATTCGAAGAGAACATCGCCCTGACCAGGAAAGTAGTCGAATATGCCCATGACCACGGGGTGGTGGTGGAAGCCGAACTGGGCCGGCTGGCCGGGGTGGAGGACGCGATCAAAGTCAGTGCCGCCGAAAGCAGCTACACCGATCCCGAGCAGGCGGCCGAATTTGTCCAGAAGACCGGCTGCGACTCCTTGGCGGTGGCCATCGGCACCAGCCACGGGGCGTATAAGTTCAAGGGTGAAGCCAAACTGGATTTTGAACGCCTGGAGAAGATCACATCTCTGATTCCCGGTTTTCCGCTGGTCCTGCACGGGGCGTCCACGGTGCTGCCGGAATTCGTAGCCAAATGCAACCAGTACGGCGGGGAGATCAAGAACGCCATGGGGGTGCCCGAAGAAATGCTGCGCCAAGCCGGTACCATGGGGGTCTGCAAGATAAATATCGATACCGATCTGCGCCTGGCCATGACCGCCTCGGTGCGCGAGTACCTGGCATTGAACCCGTCTGACTTCGACCCGCGTCAGTATCTGCGTCCGGCCCGAGAGGCCATCAAGAATATGGTCCAGCATAAGATTAGAAACGTACTGAACTCCAGCAACCAGTTGTAGGGTAGGCTCAGAAGCGAATAGCGGCGTCACGCCACAAGCCCGCTCAATCGACGTACTATCGGGTACGCTTCGGTCGCGGGCTTTATTTGTGTCAAGAGAACCGTCCCCAGGACACTAGAGCAGGTAGGGCAGGAAGAGGCGGGCTAGCCCCAGGAAGGCGAAGAAGCCAAAGACATCGGTGGCGGTGGTGACGAAGATGGAGGACGCCACCGCCGGGTCGATGTTCAACTGGCGCAGGATCAAGGGGACCAGGTAGCCGAACAGACCGGCGATGATCAAATTCCCCACCATGGCCGCCACGATTATCAGTCCCAGATAAACGTTGCCGTATTTGAGGTAGAGGATTACTCCCGCCACAATCCCGACCGACAGACCATGGATCAGACCCAGGGCGATTTCCTTGATGACCAGATGCCAGCCGTTATTTAAATTCACCTCGCCCAGCGTTATACTGCGGATCACCACCGACAGAGTCTGAAAACCGGCGTTGCCGCCCAACCCGGCTACGATCGGCATGGCAACCGCCAGCGCCACCACCTGGGCTATCACATCTTCAAACAGCGCCACCGTGAAGGAGGCCAGCATAACTGCTCCCAGGTTGATATAGAGCCACGGCAGGCGGCGCCGGATGGATTCCGGCAAGGTGCTGTGGATATTTTCGTCCTTGCTTACTCCGGATACCATCAAAAAGTCTTCCGTGTACTCTTCCACGATTATGTCGATGATGTCATCGACGGTTATTATGCCCAGGATGGCATTCCGGTGGTTGATCACCGGAATTGCCTTAAGGTCGTATTTGGAAACCAGTTGCGAGACCTCCTCCTGGTCGGTTTCCGGATAGACTGCGAGCAGGTTTTTGTCGGTGATTTGATCGAGTTCGGCATCCCCGGGCGAGGTCAGGATATCACGCAGATCGGCTGTACCGATCAATTCATTGGAATCGTTCACAACAAACAGGACTTCGATGACTTCCGTCTTGGGTCCTATCATCTTGATCTTGTTCAGGGCTTCACTGATTTTAAGACTGTTGCGGAGGGCGATGTATTCGGTGGTCATATTACCGCCAGCCGTATCCGGTCCGTAGCCCAGCAGTTTTTCGATAGTCTGGGAGTCGCTGCTTCTCATCATGCGCAGCAGTTTTTTCCGCTGGTCCAGCGGCATTTCACCGACTATATCGGCTATGTCGTCACTGGACATATACGTGAAGACAGATACAATCCGCTCCGCATCGATCAGACCGACGATGCGTTTTCTGAGCATGAGGCTGCCTTCTTCCAGGACTGCTGCCAGCTGTTCATTTCCAACCAACCGGCAGAAGCCCTCCAGGTCCTGACTATCCAGTGTCTGTAAAGCCAGCGCAATATCGATGGCGTAATGAGCTTCGAAGAGAGCTGCAATCTCGCGGTGGTTGTGATTGCTTATGTATTGGAGCAGGTTCTCGCTGAGATTATCCATGGGATACACCTCCATATGGGGACTGGTACCGAGCCGACCACCGGAACCCGCAATATTGTCCGCCCGCCTATTATAGTTTACTCCTTATCATTATATCTAACTATCATCGGTCATCCCCTCCATGTATGCTGCCCAGCGCGAGGCCCTGTTTTACGACGATAGCAAATCAAAAGGATTTACCCGTTCAGGAAAAGAAAGGTGTTTCGGCATACGTTTTTATATGCCTTATAGATTGTGGGCACAATAGAAACGAGACAGGAGGGCCATCATGTGTGGAAATCTTTCTTTCGGGGTTTCAAGGTGCTTTATAAGTTATATTGGGTTATCCGATTATGGTGATTATGAACCTTTATCAGCCGCTCAAGTGGCACTACATTTTCTCGATTCCGACCCTCGTCCCGATGGTCAGTTTTTGCAATGGCTTACCGAGTTTATCGTCAAACACACCCAAACCACATAAAATACCACCGGGACCGCCGGGGGGGACGTCTCCCCAGGTTATCCTGGTGGTTGCAAAAGTCAGCTATGACATACATCCTTTGGGATAATCTGGCCCTTGGGGAAGGGGCGCTGCCCGGCAAACCATAGCTTTTCTTACTGTGCCTGCTCTGCCCAGGCGTCAGGTATGAAATAGATTTCCACCCGCCGGTTCTGGGCCCGGCCTTCTTCGGTACTATTGTCGGCCCGTCGTTCGGACAGCCACTGCCCGCTAGTCGGACCATCGTCATCGGTATAGGCACTCATCTTCAAGAGGCCGGGATTGTCCCTGATCAGCGTCGCCAATTCCTCCAGTGCGGGTAACTCGTCAGGCCTGATGTCATAACTGTCGGGGTCATAGTTGACCACGATATTGACCGGAGTCGGGACCTCCTTGGTAGGCGGCGGTGCCGGTTGCTCCGGGGTGGGTTGGGTGACCGGGGCCGGTGGTTGTTCCGGGACTTCGACTGGAGTCTGGAGTACCGGTACAGTAT
>JAKJCH010000161.1 GCA_022706565.1 Bacillota bacterium
GGTACCATATAGCTGCCATATGCCCTGCAGGCTGTATATGTCGGCCTGCGCGGTAATAACCACGCTATCACTGGCGGTGAGGGCATTGATGGTCAAGATACCCAGACTTGGGGGAGTGTCGATGATTATGTAGTCGTAGTCGGCGCGGACGCTGCGCAGGGCTTCCTGCAGGCGGTATTCCTTCCCTATCGCGGTCATTTCCAGGTCAATTCCGCTCAATGTTTTGGATGCCGGGATTATTTCCCGTACCGCTGTTTCGGTCCGATCCGCCTGATGCCCGGAGATTCTCAGGCCTGGCTCAAACCTGGAGGTGTAAATCGCTGAGGCAACTGGTATTTTCCCCGTCAGCACCTCGTAGGTACCATAGGGTTGACCCTCCGCCCGCATGGTGAAGGTCAGATTGGCCTGGGGATCCATGTCCACCATCAATACCCGGCGACCTTTCCGGGTCAAAGCCGCACCGAGAGCCCCGGCTGTAGTAGTCTTGCCGGTTCCGCCTTTTTGGGTAGCTATGGTAATGATCTCGCTCATAACTCACTCCCCTCTGCCTGTCCCTTGTTCCCAACACCCTGTTATCGTATTGTTTGGAAATCGAGGTTTTAGTCGAATTAGTATTATTATATTGTTTTTTCGATTCAGATACAGGTAATTGTCTGTTATTTCCCTCAAATCCAGAATATTATGGGAAAAACCCTTGACATATTTTGGACAGTAGTTTAACCTAGCCTTAACTCTTGAAAAAGGCAAACTCGTCGAAAGGCGAGGACGCAAAGCTATGGGTCTAAGGCCGCAAGGTTATGACTGCCAGGTTGCCGGGAAGATGTAGGGTTTATTGAACCTGCAGCGCAACTTGTGCGTCGGCAGGTTTTTTTGTTTCCCTTTTTTAAGAGCCGGTGCCGGTTGGCTATCCGGGTAATGACCCGGTTATTAAGGGAGAGGAGCGAAGATGCCATGGGTACGCAGTTATTAAGTAACGAATCCCAGGAGAGTGAAATGGAAATGACCGGAATCGATCCAGAATACATAGTTGAGGTGGAGGCTCTGCAAGCAGAGATCATGCAGGCCCGCCAAAAGCTGATGGAATCCGAAGCCAAGATGATGGAACTGCAACGAAAACTAGATGATTATGTGGCCAAGGAAAGGCAAATCGCCGAAGTGATGATCGCCGCCCAAATCAGCGCCCAGAAGACTGAAGCCGCGGCCCGGGCCCAGGCGGAGGTTATCCTGCAGGAGACGGAAGAGACCTTAAGGCTTAAGCAACGGGAACTAGAATTGCTGCAACTGAAAGCCCAGTCATATAAGGAAGACATCGTCGATAAACTCGAACTGTACAAGTCCTCGGTCGAGAAAATCATGCCTGGCGCTGATGATATAAGCTTCACACCTACTCTCTTGAGTGAAGAAAACCTAAGCACCCAGAAACAAATCGTTTAGAGAACATTTGACACTGAAGGGGTAATCAAAAGATGGGCAGCGTAACAACCTTAAATAAGCATTCCGGCCGACCAGCCTTGATAAATGAAATGTCGGCCGAGCTTCAAGCTATTATGAATCGGGTGCAAACCGTGGAGCAGCAGTCAGCCTATCTGGCGGAGCAAATATCCATCCATGCCCAGCGGCACGATTTCTTAAGTTCCGCCTTGCGGGAGAGTCGCAAGGTAGCCGACGAGATCAGCAACAGCGCAGAACAACGTGTCAATGCCGTAACAGCACGAGCCCAAAGCATCGTGGCACCCCAGCAAGAGCAAATAACCGAACTGAACCTGCAAATCGCCCAGCTGGAGAGCCAAGTCGCGGCCCAGCCATCGCCTGCGTCCGCACCTGACGTGCCGGCCGGCTTTGAAATAACGCCGCTGACCACCGATGTTGACAACGTGATCGATTTGACCGCCTATTTGCATTCTCCCCAACAACATAAGACCGATGCGGCTGCCGCCATGACTGGCACCGAAGCCGATCCTGATTCATCGGACGGTGGGCAGCCAATGCCAGCCGAGGCCGCAGTCGAGGTTGACGATGCGGTGGTGGCAGGCGACAGCCCAAGCGAAACCACTAGTCAAGTCCAGACCGAATCACCTATATGCCCTAGCGATGGCGATGCGGTTGAGACTATGAATTTTAATATCGAGATCAGGGTATACCACACCCATTCCGGTGCAGGTTGGCACCGACCCAAACATCGTCACCAATGGAAACTGCAGATACTGGTGGAAGTCCCGGAAGACACTGTCGACGTTGTCTACATTCATGTTTCGGCCGCGCTAACAGCTACCCTGGCCCGCTTCGACGATGTCCTGCTAAACCGGATGTTCCCCTTCGATCTTATCGAGCCTAGTCATGAAAACATGGCGGCTTATTTCTTCAACTGCCTCGAAGATACTCTGGCACTGAAAGAACTGATTCTCAAAGAAGTGGTTGTGGTGGAAGATGATACCCCGCAAATTACGGTAAACACCCGTAGTACCGACATCGAAGAAATGCTGAAGGGCGAGGACCTGATTCAGGATATACGCGCCAGTCTGCTGGACAAAGCAAAGAATGGGCATGTTGCCGCTGACCGGCCGGCCAAGAAGAAGTTCGGTTTCTTCAAGAGACAGGACTAGACAGGTTCGTTAACTTCCGGCCAATCGAGGAGAATGATCATGCAGCTTGATTGCTTTCTGGAGTTTAAACATCACCCCAATTATCAAGACAGCGTCATACCGATCCACAAGCATCGCTGGCAAATACGGGTTGCGATCGCCAGCAGTAAAGGCGATAAGGTCAGTTACAGTGCTTTATTCACCGTAGTCAACTCGGTTTTGAAACGCTATGACCGGGTGGTCATAAACGATGTTCACCCCTTTGACAGTATTCGTCCAACCCATGAGAACATCGCCAAATATCTTTTCAATACCATCGATGACGGTGTCAGGAACCTGGGAGGACAACTGAGTAACATCAACATCTGGGAAGACCTGGAGCTGATAAACCAAATTGAACGCCGCTGCCCGGAATTCGACAGTCTCGATCAGCTTGCCGACCAGGATAAACCAAGCAAGGCGGTTCTAAGTGCCGGCAGTTCTGCCCGAGGCAAACTGGCCAGCCTGATGCTCAATATCACTCCCCCCTTGTGATAGGTCTGATCCCTCCGCCCACAGCACAAGTCCGCAGCCATCCCCTGGCTGCGGACTTGTATTGTTCCTGCTTTAATCTTTTCCTGATGGTCTGTCTTACAACTGGTATAGGCGCCTCATTCCTTGCCATTCCAGCAATAGGTGCATATCTTATCCTTGTCTATGCCGATAGCATCCAGCATATCGTTCAGGTCTTGGTATTTGAGACCGGAGAAGTTAAGCTTCTTCTTGATACACTCCACCATACATTCGTATTTGGGATTGGCCGGATCACAATAATCAGAAAATGACTCCGGTTCCTTGCCTTCCAGGTCTATGATCGCCTGCCGGGCTACCAGGTCCATCTCCGAACGGGAGGTGGAGAAATTGAGGTATTTGCACCCGAATACCAAGGGTGGGCAGGCCGACCGGATGTGGACTTCGCGGGCATTGCACTTGTATAGCAGGTCTACCGTTTCCCGCAGCTGGGTGCCGCGAACGATGGAGTCATCACAGAACAATAACCGCTGCCCGGTCACCAATTCCGGCACCGGCATGAGTTTCATCTTGGCCACCAGATTCCTGATGTTCTGATCC
>JAKJCH010000162.1 GCA_022706565.1 Bacillota bacterium
TGTCGGTCTTCAGCTCCACCAATGCCATGACGGCCTGGATCACTCGCTCATTGAATTCCTCTACAGTCTCCTCCAAATCCGGGTCGCCCTTACCCGCCCGGAGCATTAATTCCCGGCGGGTCAGGCCAATGTCGAATGGCACCCCGGTGAGGAATTCGGTCTTCTCTTCGGCAGCGATGGTCTTGTCGGTTACTACTTCACCTGAATTGAGGACCACCCGGCTGACGTTGCCGTTGGCCAGGTCTACCGCTTCCTCCAACAGTTCCTCGAAATCAAGCCGGAATTGGTTAGCCCGCTCGATCAGGTCCTGGTTTTTCTGAACAAATCCAGCCTGGAGGAAAAAAGAGTGTTCCTTCATGATACGCAGGAAAAACAGGTTCAGGCCGAGCGATCTCGAAACGAACGCCCCGGAGCTAATTCTCTTGGACACAGGCATCTCTCCTTTTTCTCTTAATACCCATATCATATGAAAATCACCTGCTTTTGGTTAAAGCGGTGTACCTGACCCAGTCTTCCCTCCTTCTGCCATCCCGATAATCTGTCAGTCCCGGCAACAATCACGACAACCTTAACCCCCCGGCCCTTCAGCCTCGGTTACAGGCAACCAATGGAGACGCAGGCCCTCCTGATGGGCAAGATGGCAAACTGGTCCAAAGAACGTGATTGGTGCTGACAAAATCTGCATAAAAAAATCCCCCATGGCGCAATAGCACCGCAGGGGGATTTCCCGGTGGTATGATAGCAACTTGATTATTCTTATTCCTCCAGAATGAACCGCCAGCAGCAGAACCATTCATCCGGATGGGCGTCGGGCGGGCACCCTACACATTCAGTTTTGATCCTGGGATCGATGGCCTTGGCGAATCGTGAGTATTCTACCAGGCCGGCTGATTTACAGGGGTAATCTTCCAATTTCTGGCGTTTGCGGGCCGACTGCACCCGGCAATCGTTCATCTGGAACAGGATACTGTTAGGACTCTCATCGATGATGGACTGGACATTGATACGGGCATACATTCTGAGCCCCAGGGCCTTCTTCAATCCTTCCAATCCCGGTTTATCACCCAATCCCAGGTAGCGTTTGATTGACCAGGCCTCGAATGGGGAGAACCAAGCCCAGCAGGAATCATTGGTCCTCTTGGCATCATTCATTCCCTCTTTAAATTCAACCGCCTGGAACCATATCCCGTCGTTGGCCAGCCAGTTGACGCCAAGAGCATCGATCAAAGCAAGTATTTTTTCCCGGGGCATATCCAACAGCGGTTTGGGGACGCCGTTGACCATATCAAACCCCAGGGTCTTGCCCAGACGATTCATCTGGATGCCATAACTCTTCGGGTAAGCATCGGCGAGGGCTTCCAGGGCGCCCTCCCATCCCATTTGGTGCTCGACTTCCTTGAACCAGAAGATGTGATGTACCAATGTACGGTGGAACATGTCTACTACTAACCGGGCCAAGTCCTCCTGACTGAATCCCTCATCCCAAGCGTTCCCTATCTGCATCCATACTCCTCCTTTATATGTTAGTCTTATTTTATTTTACCGCCCCCAAGCCGCATCGACAATCCCCAAAATGAATATTCGTTCAGCTGCATAGGTCAGCAATCACAGACCCATTTATGGGGCTTATTCTTGCTTATGCAAAATCCTGTATAAAATAGTACTGGTCAAAAGTGGAGCGGATGCTTGGATATTCCGGCCCATCGGGGGAAACATTATACCAAATAGCAGTAAATTGGTCCGGACTTTACCATAGCTGGAATAGGAGTAAATGCGACAATGCGAAAGATGCCCAAAAAACCTGCGGCTCCTCCCCCGGCCCCGGAGCCGGCGGAAAAGCCTAAAAACCTTCAGAACATCAATATACCTGACATCACTCTGCCGGTGAGCCTGGCTGAGAAACAGACTCTCCTTAAACCACATATCGAAAGAAGCCACGACATTGTCAACCGGCCCTTTACCATCGGCGCGCAACAACCGGTGGAAGCTTACGCTATCTATATCAATGGGGTGATTGATACCGATGCCTTTAACGCCAGTATCCTGAGACCGTTGATGATATATGGCGAAGACCCCCAAAGTGCGGGAGACCAGGGCCCGGAATTGCCCGAATATATCGCCCGCACCCTTTTGACTGTGGGCCTGTTTCGGGAGATCGACCGGCTGGCTGATCTGGTCCGGGATATCTATGACGGGATGCTCATCATCATGCTGGAAGGCTCGTCCCAGGTATTATCCATCGACATCCATAAAGCCCACCTTCGGGCTATCGAGGAGCCAGTCTCGGAACGAGGCCTGCGTGGCTCCAAGGAAGGCTTCATCGAAAGCCTGGATGTGAACATCTCCATGGTCCGGCGCAGGCTGCGCGACCCCAAACTGGTAGTAAAAAAAACAGTGATGGGGCAGCGCACCCGTACCCAGGTAGCATTGTTGTATATAGAGGATATCGCCGATCCCAACATTGTCAAAGAGGTCGAAACCCGCCTGAATAACGTCCAAATCGATGCGGTAGTAGCATCCGGCTACATCGAGCAATTGGTCCAGGACCATCCCTGGACGGTCTTCTACCAGCACCGTGTCACCGAGAAGCCTGATAAAGCGGTGATGCAGATCTTGGAGGGCCGGGTTCTGATTCTAGTCGATGGAACCCCAAGTTCTATTTCCGCCCCCAGTCTGTTCGTAGAGTTCTTTCAAGCCCCCGGCGACTATTACGAACGCACCTGGATAGCTTCGTTCATAAGGGTCCTCCGCTACATTGCCTTCTTCCTGGCGGTGTCGACTTCCGCTATGTATATTGCGGTGGTAAATTTCCAGCCGGAACTGATTCCCCAGGAGCTCCTGGTGCCAATCGCTCGTTTCCGAAACCAGGTTCCGTTTGCAGTCGTCCTGGAGGTCTTGGTGCTGGAGATCATGATGCAGTTGGTAATTGAGGCCGGACATCACCTGCCTGGCAACGTAGGCCAGACGGTTGGAGTGGTCGGGGGCATAATCATGGGCCAGGCGGCCATCACCGCCCGCTTCGCCAGCCCGGCGGCGGTCATCGTGGCCTCATTTTCCGCCATGTGTACCTTTGTATTGCCGTCTCCGGGCATGGCTCTTATATCCCGTGTCCTGCGGCTGCCGATGATCCTGGCTGCCGCCTCCTTCGGGGCAGTCGGATTCGCCTTGATGTGGCTGATTCTTATAACCCACATGACCAGCCTGACCAGCGTCGGTGTGCCTTACATGAGTCCCCTGTCCCCCACCCGTTATCGTGACCTTAAGGATTCAATTATCCGGTATTTCCTCACTTCGATGAAAGACCGGCCTGTGTCCATCCCCAGCCAGGACAAGGTCCGGCAGGCCAAGCAGGGGGTGACTGGCAATCAATAAGGCTGATTTCCAGATGACCAGCAAACAAATAGGCTTCATGATCTTGGGGACACTGGTGGGCATCAACTTCCTGACCATACCCCGCACAGCCAGCGAGTGGGCCCAGCAGGATGCCTGGATAGCAGTATTGATTGGTGCCCTGCTGCCCCTGGTGGTACTGGTCCTGATCGAAAGGCTGGGACGGCAATTTCCGGAAATGGACTTCATTCAAATGTCGCAGTTCCTTTTCGGTAAAATTGCAGGCTCGGTGCTGGTTATATTGCTATGCTTTCACATGATAATTGGAGTAGCAAGA
>JAKJCH010000163.1 GCA_022706565.1 Bacillota bacterium
CCCTTTTAGGTATTCCTCCAGCTTAAGCTCCTGCTTCTGGCCGGTGTCGCTCAGGTAAAGGGTGATATTCGGCTCGCTCTTGTATTGGGTGACCTCGGGGGCCAGTGGGCTTTCCGGCGTGGAATCCGGTTTCTTGGCCGCCTGGTTGCAGCCTGCCACTGTCAGCAGGGCTGTTATCAGAGTAACCATAAGCAATGAGATTAATCTTTTTCGATTGCTAGGCCGCAAAGAAATCTCTCCTTTACTATTATTTTGCTTCGGGCTTATTCTTTGCGGAGGGACAAATTGTTATGAATGTTGCCTTAAGGTATAATTTGGGGCGTGGATAGGGCGGCGGCCCAACTAAATAAGGATCACAGCCCCAACAACCGACTCGGTCGACGGCATGGTTAAGACCGGGCGGCGGAGTGCGATGGATAGGACGGCGCTGCCTGTTTATTGGATGTATTAATGCAGCAGGGCAACATTTACGTTAAGTGGTGGAGACGATTAATCATGCAGATAGTCCTGGTAGAACCAGAAATACCGCAGAATACTGGCAACATAGCCCGTACCTGTGCATTGACCGGCACCACTCTCAATCTGGTCAAGCCCTTGGGATTTTCGATAACCGACCGATATCTGAAACGGGCCGGGCTGGATTACTGGGACCAGGTGGAGGTCAGGGTGTGGGAGAGCTTCACCGATTTTAGCCAGGCCAACCAAGACTGCCGGTTCTACCTGGCCACTACCCATGCCTCCCGCAGCTACCACCAGATTCGTTACTTCCCAGAGGACGTGCTGGTATTCGGCTGCGAGACCCGGGGCCTGCCCCCGCATATCCTGGCGGCCTTCCCGGAAGGCCAGATCCGCATTCCCATGCGGGATATAGGACGCTCCCTCAACCTATCCAATTCGGCTGCCATAATATTATTCGAGGCTCTGCGGCAGAACGGTTACGCCGGCTTGAAATAAAAACAACTCCCGCCGAAGGTTCGACAGGAGTCTAGCTGTGCAAATTATGAGTGCGGTGGCTATTCTATTCGTCCATTGGCTGAGGGGCTTCGGTCGGGCATATATCCAGGCATGAACCGCAGTCGGTGCACAAATCCGGATCTATCACATATTTATCTTCACCCTCCGAGATGGCTTCCACCGGGCACTCCTCTAGGCAGAGGCCGCAGGCGATGCAATCGTCGTTTATGAAGTAGGCCACGTATTTCGCCTCCTTTGCTATTTACAATAATAGCATTATAGATAACAGGTTTTTTTTTGTCAATTTACAAAATTGTTTTCAATAATCTCGCTTTTTGAAAAGAATTAATCCTAAAATCACCCTGTCTTGTTTATGGTATCATACAGGCAGTAAATCAATATATTTGCAGATCGGGGTGGCACGGTGCGTTGCATTATACTGGCCAATGGCGAATACGGGGAATTAGAAGCCTATAGGGATGTTTTCGAGAATTCTGATACCATCCTATGCGCTGACGGGGGAGCCAATTATGCCTTTCAGATGGGAATCATGCCCGACACCGTTATTGGGGATCTAGACTCGGTGCAGCCGGAGGTAAGAAAATACTATACCGCACAGGGGACGGAATTCATCCAGTATCCAGTACGCAAGGACCTGACTGATCTGCAGCTGGCCCTGGACCTGGCCCGGGAGCGGGGTGCAGACCAGATTGTGCTGCTGGGAGCGCTGGGCAAACGGCTGGACCACACCCTGCACAACTTGTACGCTGGTATACAATTGGTCCAGCAAGGAATAAGGATCAGCCATTTCACCCCGGGGTGCTGGGTGTACCTGGTGAGGGATGAACAGGTCATCGAAGGAGCGGCAGGGGATATAGTCTCTCTGATAGCCTTGACCGATAAGGTGGAAGGGGTCGGAGTGGATGGAGTTGAATATCCCCTCAAGGATGCGGTCTTAAGGAGCGATAATCCCTACGCGGTATCCAACGTGCTGACCGGGGCACGAGGGGTAATCGGCCTGCAATCAGGTGTCCTGGTGGTCTTTCATTACTTCTAAGAGTGTCGATCGGTGGTTCGGCTTGGGCCTGGCCCTCTCCATAGGCGCCCATGGACCGGACTGATGTTGCGGTCAAGGGGCAGACCATCCGCTGGAGTGGAATGCTGCCGGGAGCAGCAGGTGATATAATTTGACCGTATATATTATTTGGCTATTACCGGTTTTAAGAATCGGTTTTTCGTAGAAATTATTATGGCAGGGAGGTATTACCTGTTCGGATAGGTTCGCCGATTCCGGCGGATACTGCTGCCGGGGCAGGCGCTGGATTCAATTAATGTGCAGCAATTACCGAGGGGGATCGTTGCTTGGATTTCTTCAACTTAACCGGGATATTCGCCAGTCCCTGGGACGTAGTCCGCAGCCTGGTCGACATCATCATCGTTAGCTACATATTCTACCGCCTGTTGGGTTTGATTCAGAACAGCCGGGCCGAACAGCTTCTCAAAGGAGTTATTGTGCTATTGCTCTTTTCCGCGGGTGCCACTGTTCTGCAGCTTGATTTGCTCAACTGGCTGCTGGATAAGTTCTGGTTAGTCCTGGCGATAGCTCTGCCGATCGTATTCCAGCCCGAATTGCGACGCATACTGGAACAGCTGGGGCAGGGCAAATTCCTCAAGACCTACTATGGCAGCAGTAGTCCCGACACCAACCGGTTGCTGATCCACGAGATCATCACCGCCGCCAAATTGATGGCCCGCGACAAGATCGGGGCGCTGATGGTGTTGGCGCGGGACACCGATATCGAGGAATACCTGGATAGCGGGACCAGGATGGATGCAGTAGTCTCAGCCGGGCTGCTCATAAATATATTCGTGCCCAATACCCCTCTGCATGACGGGGCAGTGGTGATCAAACACGGCCGTATTCAGAGCGCCGCCTGTTTCCTGCCCCTGAGCAGCAACCCGGCCTTAGACCCCAAACTGGGCACCCGCCACCGGGCGGGATTGGGCATCACTGAGGTATCCGATGCCATCGCGGTCATTGTATCGGAGGAGACCGGCACCATTTCGGTTGCCCGTGCCGGGCGGTTGGTCCGGTATCTGGACGAGAAGTCGCTGCAGGAGATACTGGAGATGGAACTGGTTACCCCGGCAGAACCACCCGAGAGAGTCTGGAAGAGGAGGATGGCGCATGGCCGAAAAGACGGCGAGAAATAAGAACTGGCTGCGGTTAGCCTCATTTATGATGGCCCTCTTGCTGTGGTTCTATGTTGTCAACCAGGGGGATGTGACCTCGACCGGCAAGACCACCTCGGTAACCCTGCAGTACCACAACGTGCCCGCCGGCCTCAACGTAAGCGGCCCCCAGCAGGTATCCGTACGCATCTGGGGCTCCACTGGAGGGGCCTCCGAGATACAGGCCTATGTTGACCTGGCCGGTTACGATAAAGGGGTGCATCAGGTGCCGGTCAAGCTGGCCGATGTTGGAGGTGCCCTGTTTACCTCGGTACAGCCCAAACAGGTGGAGATCACCCTGGAGGCACTCGGTGAAAGGGTCATGTCCATCAAACATGAGATCAAGCAAAGCCCCCAACCCGGGTATGCAGTGACCCAGGTCCTGCTTTCCCCCGATCGTTGTGTGATCAAAGGCGATGCAGAAGCTGTAAGCAGGGTGGATGCGGTGGTGGCGTCGGTTGGACTGGCGG
>JAKJCH010000164.1 GCA_022706565.1 Bacillota bacterium
GCAGCCTTAGATGAGTTGGGATGCAATATGGATGATGTTGTTGTAGAGGTCCTGGAAGAACCCAGCAAAAGGTTATTGGGTTTCATTGGAAACAAACCCGCGGTAGTTAGAGTATCAATAGTTGAGAAGCCTGAGAATGAAGCTAGTAAGGTAGTTGAAGAACTCCTTCAAAAAATGAAAATAGAGTACCAGATCGATAATGTCGAATGGGACAATGGTGTCACAAGGATTAATATAGTGGGTAAAGACATGGGGTTATTAATTGGCCGTAAAGGAGAGACGCTGAATGCATTGCAGTTTCTTGCCGGGTTGATGGTTAACCGCAAGCGGGAGCAGAAGATGCGAATTGTATTAGATGTAGAGGACTACCGTAAAAAACGGGAGCAGTCATTGGAGGCCTTGGCCTTGAGGCTGTCAGAAAAGGTAAAGCAAACCCAGAAGAATGTGATAATGCGGCCCATGAATCCCCAGGAGAGAAGGATTGTACATACAATTCTGCAAGAGGACCCGCAATTGGTAACCTACTCCATGGGGGATGAGCCCAACCGAAAAGTAGTCATTGCGTTAAAGAAATAATATTATTAATGAAGAGACTGGTCGCAATGCAAGGCATAAGCGGTCAGAGGCCATCCAGAAAGTAGTCATTGGCAAAGCCCGTAAACGAAGCGTACAATACGTTGAGTGAACGGGCTTTTACAATCAAAGTCGCAAACATGAAAACCGAGTCGGGATGAGTTCATATTTACTAGGAAGAATTATTGGTAGCTGTGAGAGAGACGGAGAAATGGGAGAATCCGACCCGGACCAAGGGGGTGAAATCGATGAGTGAGGAACTGATTGCTGCGCTGTCTACCCCCCCAGGGGAAGGTGGAATCAGTATAATAAGAGCGAGTGGTAATGGGGTGATTGAACGGGTCGATCAGATATTCAGTCCAGCCAAAGGTATTAAACTGGCTAATAAGGATGGTTTCAGTCTGACTTTGGGCTGGATAACCGATAAGGATGGATCAAAGATTGACCAAGTTGTTATAGGCATAATGAGAGCTCCGCACAGTTATACCGGAGAAGACGTGGTTGAGATTAACTGTCATGGAGGCAGTCTTCCCGTTCGTCGATGCCTACAAAGATGTCTGGATCTGGGCTTGAGGTTAGCGGAACCAGGAGAATTTACCAAACGGGCATTCCTCAATGGCCGTTTGGACTTAAGCCAGGCTGAAGCAATAATCGATATCATCCGTGCCAAGACCGACCGGGGTCTGCAGTTGGCCATGCATCAACTCGAAGGCAAAAGCAGGCATATAGAGGAAATTGAGGATAACTTGGTGCAGATTAATGCAATGGTGGAAGCCAGCCTGGATTTTCCTGATGAGGTCGGTGATCTGGATTATGATGCAGCGCAGAGTTTATTGACAGAGACAATAGACAAGCTTAATAATCTATTGGTAGCTGGGAGCCGAAACGAGGTTTACCGGGATGGAGTAGTAGTCGTTATCTGCGGGAAGCCTAATGTTGGCAAATCGAGTCTTCTAAATGCTCTGCTGCGCAAGGAAAAAGCCATTGTGACGGACATCCCGGGCACCACACGGGATGTTGTGGAAGATTATATAAATATTAGGGGAATACCTGTAAAAATAATGGATACTGCCGGGATAAGATTCACAGAGGACCGCGTGGAAAAGATCGGAGTGGAAAAATCCCGTGAGGTTATCGAGAGGGCGGACCTACTTATCTTCATGCTGGATATTGCTGAAGGTATTAGCCAGGATGATATAGACATATACAATTTGGTAGATCCGGGAAGGGTCATTGTGCTGGTGAATAAGGACGATTTAGAGAGCAAGAAAATCAGCCCATTACAATTGGAGGAGATGTTTGCCGGGGTAAAGGTCATACGTGCATCAGTTATAAATGAAGTAGGTTTAGAGGAACTGGAAAAAGCAGTGGAAGAAATGGTATTAAACGGAGCTGTACCTGGAGATGGACTTGACATTATGGTTAACATTCGCCAAAAAGATGCTTTGGAACGAACCTATGAACAAGTGAGGAACGCTAGACAAACCTTGAAGGCGGTACCGTTGGATTGTTTAGCGATCGATATTTGGGGCGCACTGGAAACCTTAGGGGAAATTAGCGGCAAGTCATTAAAAGAAGAAGTAATAGACAGGATCTTTCATGACTTCTGCGTGGGGAAATAGGTGATAATGTGATCTATGAAGCAGGTAGATATGAAATTATTGTGATCGGGGCTGGGCACGCTGGCTGCGAGGCAGCTTTAGCGTCTGCCCGTATGGGTTGCCGTACCCTATTGGTGACAATGAGCGTTGAATATATAGCATTAATGCCCTGCAATCCTTCCATCGGTGGTCCAGCCAAGGCCCAACTGGTGCGGGAAATTGATGCGTTGGGCGGAGAAATGGGGGTAAATATAGACAAGTCGAGTATCCAGATGAGGATGATTAACACTGGAAAAGGACCGGCTGTGCAAGCTTTAAGGGCTCAAGCTGACAAGCATGAATATGGCCGGGAAATGATTAAGACGATACTGGGTCAGCCAAAGCTCGATTTGCTCATGGCCGAGGTTGAAGATATAGAAACTGAAGATAGCATGGTCAAAGCCGTGGTGACCCGTACCGGGGCCCGATATGAGTGCCAGGCGATTGTCTTGACCACAGGGACCTATCTAAAGGGGAGAATAATTGCCGGAGAGGTAATCTATGATGGAGGGCCGGGAAATCAGTTCCCTGCCGTCCGATTGTCAGACAGCCTGAAATCCATGGGGATAAAGTTGGGCCGTTTTAAAACTGGGACACCTCCCCGCATTGACCGCAAAACGGTGGATTTCACAAGGATGGAGGAGCAGCCGGGGGATGAATATCCATGGAGGTTTTCCTTTATTAGTCCCCCACCCCAACGAGAACAGCTATCTTGTTGGTTAACCCACTCCACCCCTGAAACCCATCGCATAGTGATGGAGAATATAGACCGGGCACCGATGTTTACCGGGGTTATTCAAGGTCGCGGCCCACGTTATTGCCCGTCTTTTGAAGATAAGGTGGTGCGCTTTTCACACAAACCATCGCACCAGTTGTTCATTGAGCCAGAGGGCCGGGATACTGATGAAATGTATGTGCAGGGCCTGAATACCAGTCTGCCTGAAGATGTTCAGATAAGAGTTCTCAGAAGCATTCCAGGCTTGGAGAATGTGCACATGATTAGGACAGGCTATGCCATAGAGTATGATTACGTAATTCCATCTCAGGCTCGATTGACCCTTGAGAATAAGGTCGTAGCCGGGTTGTTTACTGCCGGGCAGATCAATGGAACCTCAGGGTCTCATAGCTGGGATAAATGCGGCATTAAAGATACAGGCAAGGGAGCCTTTTATATTGAAGAGAAGTGAAGCCTATATCGGGGTTCTGATCGATGACCTGGTCACCAAGCATGCAGACGAACCCTATAGAATGTTGACTTCGCGAGCAGAATACCGGCTGTTGCTGAGACAGGACAACGCTGACCTGCGATTGACGGAAATGGGGCGTGAGATAGGTTTGGTGGACGATTACCGATGGGCAGTATTTAGAGAAAAAAAAGCTCGTTTGGAAAAGGGCATTCGTCACCTCCAGACAACCAGCTTCACCCCTGCAGACAGGG